>NZ_CEXQBZ010000119.1:0-39410 GCF_982712965.1 Neisseria flava
ATGGTTCAAAGCATGTCGCGTAAGGCGAACTGTTGGGACAATGCGCCGATGGAAAGCTTCTTTGCGGTGTTGAAGACAGAGTGTTTCTATAACGCAGGAGAATTGACGGTGGACGAATTGATGAAACAGATAGATGATTATATGGATTACTACAACCGGGAGCGTTGCAGTTTGACATTGAAAAAGCTGAGTCCTGTCGCATACAGAACCCAGCTTGTACAGAGCGCCTGAAAAGGCTTTTATGAGTGTCCAAGATTTGGGGGCCAGTTCAGATTTCAGACGACCTTTTCGATTTTGGCAAATACTGAAATATTGCTTACGGCAGGAGTTTGCCCGGATTCATGATGTTGTGCGGATCAAGCTGGGCTTTGATGGCGCGCATCAGAGCGATTTCGGACGGGGTGCGGACGCTGGGGAGCCAGTGTTTTTTGATGGTGCCGATACCGTGTTCCGCCGCGATGGTACCGTGGCAGGCGAGGATGTGTTCATAGACGATAGTGTTCACGGCATCTTCGTAGCGGTAAGCATCGTTGCTCAATACGTCGGGCAGGAAGGTGTTGTAATGCAGGCTGCCGTCGCCCAAATGTCCGAAGCAGACAATTTGTATGCCGGGGAAACGGGCTTCCAAGGCGGGGGCGCATTGACGGACAAAGGTGGCGACTTGGGCGATTGGGACAGCGATGTCGTGTTTGATGCTGGTGCCGAGCTTGCGTTGGGAGGCGGAAATGTTTTCACGCAGCGTCCACAGATCGAGGCGCTCTTGTTCGGATTGCGCGATGATGCTGTTTTCTTGGCCGTTTTGATAGAGAAACTCGGCAAGTTTTTCGTCGAGCGCGGCATCGGGAACGGAATCGGCCAGTTCGAGCAGGACGTGCCAGTTTGCATCAGTCGGCTGTTTGAGATGACTGAAATCGGAAGACAATGCCAAAGCGTAGCGGCTGATCAGCTCGAAACTGGTCAGGCGTTCGGCAAAATGCCCTTGTACGGCCGTTAAAAGCTGTACGGCAGATTCGATGTCATCCAAACCTACCCACGCGGTCGCTATGGTTTGCGGACGGGCGAAGAGTTTGAGCGTGGCGGCGGTGATAATGCCGAGCGTGCCTTCGCTGCCGATAAAGAGGTGGCGCAGATCGTAACCGGTAGTATTTTTGTGCAGCGGTTGGAGATGGGAAACAAGTTCGCCATTTGGCAGGATGACTTCCAAACCCAATACCAAGTCGCGCATACTGCCGTAGCGTAAAACGTTTAATCCGCCGGCGTTGCAGGCGATATTGCCGCCGATTTCGCACGAGCCTTCGCTGGCAAGACTGAGGGGGAACAGTCTGCCTGCTTCGGCTGCCGCTTTTTGGACGTTTTGCAGGATTACGCCCGCCTCAACGGTGATGCTGTTGTCGGCAAGGTTGATTTCGCGGATGCGATTGATTTTGGAAAGGTTGAGCAGTACGCCGCCGGAAGCTACCGCCGCGCCGCACAAACCGGTATTGCCGCCCTGCGGGGTAACGGGGATACGGTGCTCAAAACAAAACCGCATGATTTTTTGTACATTTTCTATGGAATGCGGTTGCAAGATGATGTCCGGTTCGGAAACAAAGCGGCGGCGCTGGTCGTTTAACAGGGCCGGAGTGGCTTCGAGGATTTCAGCGGGGGAAAGGAATTCAAGAAAACGGTCGTACAGATTGGGCATAACGGGAAGCAAGGATGGTTTATGTGTGTACGGAGGATTATATAGCGGATAAGGGGAACGAAAAACGGTAAAGGTCGTCTGAAAAATAAAAAAGCAGGATACAATCTGTATCCTGCTTTTTTAACTGTAAAAATATTATTTTGCAGCAGAAGCGGCTTCAGTAGCAGCAGAGGCAGCTTCGGTAGCGGCAGAAGCGGCTTCAGTAGCAGCAGAGGCAGCTTCGGTAGCAGGAGCAGCAGCTTCAGTAGCAGCAGATGCTGCTTCAGTAGCAGCAGATGCTGCTTCAGTAGCAGCAGATGCAGCTTCGGTAGCAGCAGATGCAGCTTCAGAAGCGGCAGAAGCGGCAGTGTCAGCAGCTTTGTCGCCACAAGCAGCCAAAGCCAAAGAGAACAGAGCAGCAGCAATCAGAGATTTTTTCATTTTGAGAACCTTCTTTAAATCGATTTAAATAAAAACGGAACAACTGAAACGGCATTAAGCCGTTCCATTAGAGTAAAAATTCATTGCTGAATTTCCTGCATTATGCCCCACAGCATGGCTCGGTGCAACGATACAGACGAATTAGTAATTTTTTAGTAACTTCTAATCAATCCGGAATGGACGAAAGATGGGGATAAACCTAATCAACATAGGTTGTTATTCAGGCTCTATTCGAAATAGCCCATATCGTAAAATTTATTGATTTCATGTATTTACATTTAAACAATACGCAATCGGCTTCTATTTCTGATTTGTTTGAATAATCTAAACAAAATCATTATACACAGAAATAAAAGTTGTAAAAAAGTTACACCAGTATAAAAATTATCAAAATTTACGCTTTTGCATGATTTTAGTTAAATATTGTTTGTTTTTATTGATAATTGTTAATTTATGAATCTTTGAGATAAATCTCCGTGCATGACGGCGGTGTGTTAGAATATTTGAGATTTGTTGGCAGAGGGTTGTCAATAAAGCCTATTTTGATAAACGGTCATGATAAAGGATAAAAAATGACTATTAAAAAAAATTCCGTGGTTTCGCTTCACTATGAAATGTACGATGCGGACAACCAACTGCTGGACAAAACCGAAGAACCTATCGCCTATCTGCACGGCGGATATGACGGCATTTTCCCTTTGGTGGAAGAAGCTTTGCACGAAAAAAACGTCGGCGATACAGTTGAAGTTGCGCTGTCTCCCGATGATGCGTTCGGCGAGCAGGATCCCAGCTTGGTGCGCATTGAAGATGTCAGCGTGTTTCCGGTTGAAGTGGAAGTCGGCATGATGTTTGAAGCCGATGATCCTGAAACCGGCGATGTCTTGGTTTATCGCGTAACAGATGTGGCAGACGGCAAGGCCGTAGTAGACGGCAACCATCCGCTTGCCGGCATGAAAATTTTGTTTAAAGCGACAGTTGACGACGTACGCGATGCGACTGAAGAAGAAATCACGCATGGCCACGTTCACGGCCCGCACGGTCATCATCACTAATTAAGTTGATTGACAATCTAAAAGGTCGTCTGAAAGCAGGATTGGGTTTCTGTTTTCAGACGACCTTTTCATATCCTGCAAACCCATATCCAAATATAGCTAAAACATTCCGACAATCATCAAAATCAAGCTGCGTCCCTATCGCCTAAAAATTTTGGGATAAGTCAAACTAAGCAGGGAAATCTTGGTCTGAACGGTTGTTTTCTCTGAATTATGGGAAACATTCAATCTTATTTATATTAAGATTCGGTTTATTGTAAACAGGCGAATTGTGTCATGAGCGAACATTTAGAAGAGCAGGCTCTGGGCTTGGGTATTGATTTGGGTTTTCACGACATCGGTGGAATTTATCATGTGGCCAAGCCCGAGGTTTTGGAAGCGATTGTTGCGGCTTTGCAGCAGGACGGTTTTTCAGACGACCTTTATGCGGATACTTTAGTGGCGCATGAAAACGGTCAGGAATCTTTGCAAATGCCTTCCGAGTTTCGTGGCGCGGCTGAAGTTTGCTTGGAAGATGAAGCGGGCGGACGGCAGATTTTGGCGTTGAACCATGGCGAGGACGGCGTGCTTTGGGTTGCGCTGCCGGCTTTGGCTTTCGGCTATTACACTTTATCTGCGGAAGTAGAAGGCATTGTCCGCAAGGTACGGCTGGTGGTTGCGCCGCAGTCGGTTTATCAACCCAAAATGCTGGAACACGGTTTGCGGATGAGCGGGCTGACGACGCATTTGTACAGCCTGCGTTCGCAACGGAACTGGGGCATCGGGGATTTTACCGATTTGCTGGATTTGATGGCGTTCGCGGCGGATAAGCAACTGGATTTCGTCGGCATCAATCCGTTGCACGCGCTTTTTAGCGCCAAGCCTGCTTTTGCCAGCCCGTACAGCCCGTCTTCGCGCGAATGGCTCAATCCGATTTATTTGGATGTGGAGAAGGTTGGCGCATTCTCTTACAACGAAAAGCTGAAAAACTGGCTCAAGCAGCCGAATATCTGCCAGCGCATCGCGGCGTTGCGGATTACGGAAACCGTCGCTTATACGGCGGTTTGGGCGTTTAAGCGCGATGCTTTGCAGAAGGCGTTTGATGCGTTTGAAAACGATGAATGCGAAGCCACCAAACAAGAGCGGGCGGCATTTGACGCCTTTGTTGAAGAACGCGGCGAGGCTTTGGAAGGCTTCGGCCTGTTTGAGGCGTTGGATCAGTATTACAACCGCTCCGGCGAAGTGGGTTGGCTGTCTTGGCCGTCGGAATTTCATGATCCTCATGGCGAGGCGGTTCAAAGATTTGCACAGGGACACCGCCGCGAAATCCGTTTTTATATGTGGCTGCAATGGCTTTGTGCGGAACAGTTGCGCGAAGTGAATGAAGCGGCTGCGGCGCGCGGCGTGAAGCTCGGAATTTACGGCGATTTGGCGGTCGGCGTGGCTCGCGGCAGCGCGGACACTTGGCTTCACCGCGCCGATTACTGCATGGATATGGCGGTCGGAGCGCCGCCCGATCCGTTCAGCCCGACGGGGCAAAATTGGAATTTGCCGCCGCTCAATCCGACCGTGTTGAAGCACACGGGTTATGAGAAGTTCATCCGACTTTTGCGTGAAAATATGCGGCTTTACGGCATCTTGCGCATCGATCATGTGATGGCTTTGTGCCGTCTGTGGTGGGTTGCGGGCGAGACGGCGGATTTCGGCGCGTATGTACATTACGATGCGGATGTGATGTTTGCCATCCTCGCTTTGGAAAGTAGGCGGAATCAATGCGTCGTTATCGGCGAGGATTTGGGGACAGTACCCGACCAAGCGCGTTATTTGCTGAACCGTTATCAGGTGTTTTCTTATAAGGTCGTGTATTTCAGCAAAGGCTGGCACGGCTTTGAATTGCCCGAAGAATATCCCGAACAGGCGATTACGGTGGTCAGTACGCACGATGTCGCACCCTTGGCGGGCTATTGGACGGGCAAGGATTTGGATTTGATGTTCCGCTTGGGTACGATTCCCGATGCGGAAACTTTTCAGACGACCTTGGAAGCGCGTGAACACGACAAGGCGGATTTGTTCGATAAGTTGAGACATACAGGCTGCCTGCCTTCCGATGCCGAGATGTCGTCTGAAACCGACGAAACGCTGCTTACCGCCTTGCACAAATATGCCGCCATGAGCCGCAGCAAACTGTATGCGGTGCAACTGGAAAACCTGCTGGGCATGAGCGACAACTTGAATGTGCCGGGCGTTTCCGAGGGTTATCCCAACTGGGCGCGCAAAATGCCCGTCGCGCTTGAAGACTTTCCCCACAACCGCCTGATGGGCGGCCAACTTGCCATGATTGGAGAGGTACGCATGAAGAAAAACAGCCGGATGAAGCCTTATCACGAGCTTGACCAAGTCGAACGCGACACGGTCGAAAGCCTGTTTCTCGCCACCCACAGCGATTTGTTTGCCTATTTGGGACGACACCGCCTTGCTGAAGGCGACGAGGTCGTGCGAACCCTGATTCCGAACGCTTCGGGCGTGGATATTGTCAATCGTGAGAGTGGCGAGGTGATTACGTCGTCTGAAAAAGTCGATGAACGCGGATTCTTCGTTGCCGTGCTGCCCGATAGCGCGCCCGATTATGCGCTGAACGTCCGTTATGCCGAAGATGCCGAGCCTGTGCGCGAAGAAGACCCATACCGCTTCGGTTCCGCCTTGAAAGACATGGATTCTTGGCTGCTGGCGGAAGGCAAACATCTGCGTCCTTATGAAACTTTGGGCGCGCATTTTGCCGAAGTGGACGGTGTGAAAGGCGTGAGCTTTGCCGTATGGGCGCCGAACGCGCAGCGCGTGTCCGTCATCGGCGAATTCAATAATTGGGACGGCCGCCGCCACGTCATGCGTTTCCACCGCGACAACGGCCTTTGGGACATCTTCATCCCCGCCGTCAAACTCAACGCCCTCTACAAATTTGAAATCCGCGATGCCAACGGCGATGTGCGGCAGAAAACCGACCCGTATGCCTTCGGTGCAGAGTTGCGTCCGAATACCGCATCTGTTGTACGCGGTTTGCCGGAAAAAGTCGAAACACCCGACTTCCGCGCCCGCGCCAACGCCATTGACGCGCCCATCAGCATTTACGAAGTGCATTTGGGTTCGTGGAAACGCAATCCCGAAAACAACTTTTGGCTGACTTACGAACAGCTCGCCAAAGAATTGGTCGCATACGTCAAAGACATGGGCTTCACCCATATCGAATTCCTGCCTGTTTCCGAATATCCGTTTGACGGCTCGTGGGGCTATCAGGCGACCGGATTGTATGCGCCGACCAGCCGTTTCGGTTCTCCCGACGAATTGCGCGCCCTGATTAAAGCCGCCCACGACGAAGGCATCGGCGTCATTCTCGACTGGGTGGTCGGACACTTCCCGACCGACGACCACGGGCTTGCCAAGTTTGACGGTACCGCACTGTACGAACACGCCGACCCGCGCGAAGGCTACCACCAAGACTGGAACACCCTGATTTACAACTTCGGCAGGAACGAAGTCAAAAACTTCCTACAAGGCAATGCCCTGTATTGGATAGAGCGTTTCGGTTTCGACGGTATCCGCGTGGACGCCGTCGCCTCCATGATTTACCGCAACTACTCGCGCAAAGACGGCGAATGGATACCCAACCAATACGGCGGCCATGAAAACCTCGAAGCCATCGCCTTCCTGCGTGATACCAATACTATGCTAAAAGAAATCGTCCCGTCTGCCGCCGAAATCGCCGAAGAATCCACCTCGTTCTCCAACGTAACCCGTCAAGAAGGCTTGAACTTCAGTTACAAATGGAACATGGGTTGGATGAACGACACCTTGCGCTACATGATGGAAGACCCCATCAACCGCAAATACCACCACAACAAAATGACCTTCGGCATGATGTACCAATACAGCGAAAACTTCGTCCTGCCGCTTTCGCACGACGAAGTCGTCCACGGCAAACGCTCGCTGCTCGGACGAATGCCCGGCGACTGCTGGCAGCAATTCGCCAACCTGCGTGCCTACTACGGCTTCATGTACGGCTTCCCCGGCAAAAAACTTTTGTTTATGGGCAACGAGTTCGCACAAGGCAGAGAGTGGAACTACAACGAAGGATTGGATTGGTTCCTGCTCGACCAAGAAGGTGGCTGGCACAAAGGCGTACAAAACTTCGTGCGCGATTTGAACCACGTCTATAAAGACACCGTGCCGCTTTACCAACTCGACCAATGGCCGGAAGGCTTCGAATGGCTGGTCGCCGACGACGGCAACAATTCCGTCTTCGTGTTCGAACGCCGCGACCGCGAAGGTAACCGCGTCATCGTCATCAGCAACTTCACGCCCGTCGTCCACGACAGCTACCGCTTCGGCGTGAACGAAGCCGGCGAATACCGCGAAATCCTCAATTCAGACGACCCCGGCTACAACGGCAGCGGCGTATCCGCCGGACAAACCCTGCAAACCGAAGAAATCTGGTCGCACGGCAAACCCAACTCGCTCGCCGTCAAAGTACCGCCTCTGGCAACGGTTTACCTCTACAAAGCCGCCGAGCCGAGCGCAACGGACTCAGCCGATCAAGTAGAAAGCGAAGTGTAAGCTTGAACTAAACTTGTTTTTTTGAACGCAGAAAGAGCAGAAAGGCAGGTTCAAACCAACCGCTTTGCCTGTTTCAGACGACCTTTTGATATGAAGGGGTCGTCTGAAATTTTTTTGGGATAGCGGATAAAGTTTGATATGCCCGATTACATCGGTTTTGACTGGTAAGGGATGTTGTGTAAAGACAAACGGATATAACAAAAGGTCGTCTGAAAATACTTTCCTCTTCATTAAGGCTGAGTTTTCAGACGACCTCCGTTCAAACCGCTACGCCCGCGAGTTTGCCGATAAGGCCGGTAACGGCCAACGCCGCCACGCCCCACAGGCAAACGCGCAGGACGGCGGGGGCGACGGGGGCGCCGCCGAGTTTGGCGGAGGTGTAACCCAGCGCGGCGAGTCCGCATAAAGTGGTTGCCGCCAGCGTAGGAATAAGGGCGGTGGGGGCAGTCAGCGCGACCAGCAGCGGCAGTATGGCGCCTGCACAGAACGAACCGGCGGAGGCAAGCGCGGCCTGCATGGGCTTGGCGGCGGAGGTTTCGGTGATGCCGATTTCGTCGCGGGCATGTGCGGAGAGCGCGTCTTGTTCCATCAATGCTTGTGCGACTTCGGCGGCAAGCGCGTCGGACAAACCGCGGCGGCGGTAGATTTCGGTCAGTTCTGCCAGTTCGGCAGCGGGGTTGGCTTCCAATTCGCAGCGTTCTTTGCGCAAGTCGGCTTTTTCTGTGTCCGACTGGCTGGATACGGAAACGTATTCCCCCGCCGCCATCGAAACCGCGCCGCCGATAAGGGCGGAAACGCCTGTCAGCAGCAGGGTTTGAAAATCGGGGGCGGCAGCTGCGACACCCGTCAGCAGCGAGGCGGTGGAAATCAGGCCGTCGTTCGCGCCCAATACGCTCGCGCGCAGCCAGTTGTTGCGGTTGCTGAAATGGCGTTCGTTGTGTTGTGAATACATGGCAGTGTTCCGACGGTGTTTTGCGTTATGGTAGCACCGTATCGGTTTATCGGGGCGGCGTAATCATGAGTTGGCACGCTGAAAATCCGGTCATACTTGATAATCATTGTCGCTTAAACGGGTTTGTGGTATAAATCTTAGAAATTTAGCTCTAAACTCTAATAACTGCCCGATTAACTGAGAATCATGATGACACACACCGAATCAAGCGCGCAGCCGTCAACTATGGACACGGCTGCTTTTTTAAAGCACATCGAATCCGCATTCCGCCGCATTTTTTCAGACGACCTCAACCTCATGCAATACCTGCCCGAAGACAAATGGCTTGCCTTGAAGCAGGCGGGTTTGCTGTTGCCCTTCCTCGACAAAAAACACGGCGGCCGCAAGGGCAGCCAGTTTGAAATCCAAGAAGTCCTGCGGATTGCGGGGCATTACGGCGTGCCCGTTACCCTGCGTACAGGCATCGAAGGCGCACTGGTGTTGCAGCCCCTGCAAGAGTTTGGCGACGAAGCGCAAGTCGCACAAGGTTTGGACATGATTTTCAAAGGCGAAGGCGGCGGTTTGGGCATTACCGAACCCGAAACCTCCGGCGCGGCGATTGCCCGCGAAATGCAGTCCTACTACGAATATATCGACGATCAAACCATTTACGTCAATGCCGCGAAATACTGGCAGGGCAACTCGCAAAGCGATTTCCTCCTCGTCGCCGCCAAAGAACGTAAAAACGGCAAACTCTCCAAAGTCATCAACCTGCTGCTCGTTCCCAAGGAATACATCCGCTACGAAGCCCTCACATCCGAAGGCTTGCGCGCCGTCCGTTATGCCGTCAACCGCATTGATGCCGAAATGCCTGCCGCCGCCGTCATGAAACTCTCTCAGAACGACGCCGCCGGTTTGCGCGCGTTCCAAAACATCTTCATCCGCAGCCGCCTGCAACTGATCGGCATGACGCACGGCATCATGGAATACATCCTTGAAAACTTGAACCAATACGTCCGCAACGACATCAAATTCGTCGATTACGAACGCCGCGAAATCCAGCGCCGTCATCAGGTTTCCGAAATCCTTTACCGCTATGTCTGCCATTCCGTTTTGCCCGTTGCACCCGTCGCCCATCAACTGATGGAGGCAAACATCATCAAAACCCTAGCCACGGAATACACTTACGCCGCAGCGCAAATGTTGCAAAAACTCTTAGGTGCGAAGGGTTTTGAACGCGGACACACCGCCAGCAATATCGCTATCGACATCCGCCCCTTCACGATTTTTGAAGGTCCGAACGATATGCTTTATGCCGAGATTTACGACCAGTTCGTCCGTGCCACCGCCGAAGAAAAAGAAGCGGGCATTAAGTTGGACAAAAACCAAACCCTGCTCGACCGCCTGCAAACCGATGCCCGCTTTGCCGCCGTTGCCCGCGACTACACTTTGCCCGAAGACATCCGCAGCTTCCTGCAGGAACACACACTGACCGACGCCTGCGCCTTGCAAAAAGTCTTTATCGGCAAAATCATCGCCCGACTCTTCGTTTTCGTACAGACGGAACACGAAGACACCGCAGCTTTCCTGCTGAACGACATCCGCAAAGATATATTGGATTGCCGATATTGTGGTTGATATTTTCAACAAAACATAAGAAATTAAATAAAGGGACTGCCCTAGATAACGAGGACAGTCCCAAGAACAACTCCGATTGAGTAATTTATTAAACTATTCTTTTAGTTGAAACAGAAAAACGTTGTAAAAAAAATCAGCCCGATGTATGCAATCATCGGGCTTCCATGCTCAAAAAGTCTTTTGAACCGCTTAAAAACCAGGTTTTTCTATTCCATTTCCATTCTTCATCCAATTGGTCAATAGCTTCTGCAATCCTGGTAAATCTTTGCGTTCTATCAATTCAATTTGAGCGCCTTTAGCCCTGTCTCGTATTGGATTGATATCACCAGGTTCACCAGTTTCACGGTAAGAAATTAGAGCAGCCCGCGTTTTCAGTCCCCCTAATTTTTTTAGCGTTTCCAGTTTATAAAGGGCGTTATCAGCTTCTTTTTTATTGCTTGAAAAATTAGCAGTTTTACATTCCAGTACATGCAAAACATTATTGGCTAACACTACTACATCTAATTCATTATGTTGATTAGTATTTTCATCTGAATTTTCAATCTGTACATTTAAAGCAACATCTTGAACCCCTGGAATTTTGCGGATGACATCAAATACATAATCTTCAAACCAACCTCCAGCAACATACTTCTTAGTCTCTAAATCTGGAAAATGTAATTTGCCGTTTTGTTGGGATAGCAATTCATTATCTTCCAAAAGATGTAATAAGTAATTGAAATTTTGTTGATGCTGATTTTCTACTTTTGGCATGTCTGTTGTTAAATCGTTTGAATGGGAAATAACATAATTCAATGCAGTCAAACCTTTTGCAAAATTATTGATTCCTTTTACCAATTTTTCCCATAACTCAGGCAGATTCCGTTGAGCCTGACGGTTAATCTTATAACCTTTTCGAACAGGATAGCCGTATAACTGCAAATAATCCTCAATTTTTATTTTTGAAGGCTGTAATACAAACTGCTCATTATTTTCTAAAAGTAAAATCCGATTATCCTTAGCTGTAAAATAAAATACGGGATAACCTTCATCACGAAACATGCCATAAGCCCCGATTGCCATTAATTTGGTGCCGCCTGTAACATTCAAAGCTACTTTTTGTTTATCAATGTTTAAGAGCAGGTTGAAAATCTCTTCACGTACACTCTGGATATCATATTCATCATGTAAATCAAATATTTGAACCTTAACACAGCAACGGTTTTTCATCACTTCGGCCAACGTTTCCGCCTTTTTTTTCATTGGTTCCGTAGCCAATAAAATAACCTCTTGAGGGCGAAAATCTTCCGCCAAAACCGGAATAAAATTCGGTAACGCTTGATCCGATACCAAGCATACATGTACATCAAACTTTTTCATCCTTATTATTCCTTTCATTTTTTCATATATACAATCAATCCCACGCCCGAACATCAAAACGACGCAGACATGCGCCCATTCTGTTCATTTCATCGGCAGAATATTCCGAACCCCGCAACTGTAATTTCTGCGGCAGTTGCAGAAAATAAAAAGCCGCACCCTTTACACATACCTCTGCCGCCAAGTGCAAAGGCAACGTTCCCAATACCACATCACCGGCCTCTACCTTTGCCGTATCCAAATGCGGCAGGAAGCAATCAACCCTCCACTCGGTTTGATGCTGAATCCACTCAACTGCGCCTTGATGGCGTGATACAAAATAAATCATATTTTATATTTAACTTAACTCAAACAAAACGAATCAGATTCTCATCCGTCGCCAACCGGTAAGACTTATGATTATATTCGCCTATACTTTCAATAAAAAACAACGCTGCGCGTCCTTGCAGTTTGTCTTCAAACCTCTTTTTCAAACGCGAACTGACTTCTTGGACAATTCTTTTATCAGATTGGAATTTTTTTAACTGCCGTTCAACTTCCGCTTTAGCTTCAGCAGATTCCGAACGCAATTTCGGCTTTACCTTCACTAAAAAATTTAATACCTCTTCCGCAAAATCCATATCATCTTGTTTAGCCCGACCCGTTAAATGCAAACAACGCTTTGGCTGATGTTTTTTAAAATGAGCGAAAGCCGCATAAATGGCAAAATCTTGATGAGCCAGCTGAAATTCAGCACCTCCGCAACAAATAGTGCGCTCCGCAACATTAATTTCCAAATCAAACTGCAAAAGATCGCGTTGCGTCAGCTCAACCGCTTCTAAGTAATTCCAATCATCTTTCAACAGCGGCGCAGATAAATTTTCACGCATCCGTACAAACGGAATATCTGCCAACATCACTTTAGCTTCAGCAGCATTCCTCATTCCCAATTTCGTATTTAGAAACCGGTCATCTTTATTCGGATAATAAAACTCAGGATGTTGTTCGAAAGCTTCCTCCACCAAAACATGCGATAAACGGTCTTGGCTTCTGCCAAACAAAGACAACGCATAGCCGATATAAAACCCCATTGATTTCCTACCGCCTGCAATCGATACATGCAATTCCGTTTCTTCATGGCTGCATAAATGATAAATAAACCGGACGATTTGATCGGCGGCCCAATCATTCTCTTCAGGAGTACGGATATCTGCCAAAGGAACATTCGATTTATCGGTAATGACCTGAACAGTATCTTCATCAAAACGAATGTCAGGCAGAGCATATTCCTCGCACAAACGATGGAAAAAACCATGTTTTCCCAAAAGATTATCAAAAATCTGCCTTTTGCCGATTGAAGTCGTCAACACCCAAACTTCATTAGGAATCCAGCTTTTCTGCCGATAGAGCGCAAATAGTGTTTCCGTGATAATTTGTGGCGACATTCCCGTAACGGCAACCAAAATCTTCTTTTTATCCAATTTCATACCCCAAATAACGAATCATCATCTACATAAAAACAAATCATATTCTGCCCTGCGGAAATTAGCCTTGCCCATAAATTTACAACACAAACGACAGGAATTTCGTACTCTAACTAATATGCAATGTCGATAACAGATTCGAACCATTATCGACACCCTAAAAACAACTAACTCTCCAACGCCTCCTTAATCACTTCAGCCACCTTCTCCACAACCACCGCTGCAACAGCCTTCCAAAGAACATCCCACATATCTTTTATCCTTTCTAAACACCACCAATAAAACAAGTATTCTTATCTACCTTCAAATACAGCACCAATCCATTTTCGGCATTAAGTCCGACTATTTCCGGCTTAAAATATCCCTGCCGGTTCAATAATCTATCAACCTCTCAACTTTATCCGTCTAACAGCATTTCTTGCCGTGCTTCCGATGAAACGTATTATCCCGACAAGCCCGACTCCCCACATCAAGTACAAATTTGTTTTTCCATAAAAGCACGATAAAATACAGTCAAAGGGGAAATATCACATGAGTAAACGAACGCATTACGTCTTTGCTTACGACATAAGCAACTACCGTCGGCAATATCAAATCCGAAAAATTCTGAAAGCCTATACCATCGGCCATCAGAAATCACTTTACGAATGCTGGCTGACCTCAAGCGAATATCACAATGTCTGTTTAGCAATCAATAAAATCATTCGAAACCCAGACAAAATCCTGACATTCAAAATGCCTGCAGCGGATTACAGCAAAATGTACGGCACTGCCACACGCTTATCTTACCAACCATTTCTTATCATTTAACAATATAGGACAGGAAAAAAATGACTACCTTATTTATAGACAAACGCAACCTTCAACTTAAAGTTGACAGCGAAGCACTCATTTTTTACGACAGCAATACTGCTGAAAAGCTGGGGACAGTCCCTATCCGCTTGCTTGAAAGAATATGTATTCATGGAGATTTACAGCTGTCAGCTTCCGTATTGGGTAGATTAGGACAACACGGTATCGGCTTATTGGTATTAAACGGCCGAAAAAAAGAACCCGTATTGATGATGCCCAATTTGCAGGTCGATGCCAAACGCAGGGCGGCACAATTCGGCGCAACCACAGATCAAACATTTTGCCTCGCACAAGCAAAATATTGGATACACGGCAAAGTAAACAACCAGTTTTCCATAGTGCAACAAGCCGCCGAAAAAAATCCCCACCTGCATCCACATGCGGAAACCTTGCAAAACATACTGACAAATATTGCCGACTGCCCTGATTTAGACAGCCTTCGCGGCTATGAAGGGGCTGCTTCCGCACATTACTTTACCGCCTGGCAACACATCCTGCCCGCCTCACTTAACTTCAAAGGCAGAAACAGGAGACCTCCTCGAGATCCTTTCAATACAGTACTCTCACTCGGCTACACCCTACTCCATTTCGAAATTGTCCGCCGTATTTACCTGATCGGCTTAGATCCGTTTGTAGGATTCTTCCATACCATCGCCCATAGCCGAGAATCCCTAGCATCAGACCTGCTCGAACCACTGCGCCCCAAATACGACCAATGGGCAGCGGAATGTTTTCATCAAAAAATACTCCGTCCCGAAGACTTTACCCAAAAACAAGAAGCCTGCCTAATGGGCAAAGCGGCCCGAATCCGATTTTATAGTGAAATCGAGCACTTCCTACAATATATACAACCTGAACTTATCCAAGCATCACGTCGGCTACTGGCAGAGTTGTGCCATCACGGCAGACAAGATCCGGCTGATTTTGACTACACTGAAACACACTGGGGACAAATACAATGAAATGGCTAATCGCATACGACATCTGTTGTCCCAAACGCCTGCAAAAAATTTACCGCATCCTGTGCAACCACGCCCTCCCCCTGCAAAACAGCGTTTTCCTGCTCAAAGGCAACGAAGCCGATTACCAGGCCTGTTATCAAGACCTGATTCAACAAATACGCTCCAAAGAAGACAACTTACGGATATACGTCTTATCCGAACACACACCCATAATCCATTTTGGCAAACGCCCCCTGCCCGAAGGCATCGTCTGGAGCGGCATGGACTTACAAATAACACCCATACCGACAGCATCCGACATAACCAAAGACACAAAATAAAGCCCATCCATCGAATTTCGGACAGGCTGACAAAACTGTCATCTTCAAACTTTCAGACGGCCTCCAATCACACAAGGCCGTCTGAAACTTTCATCCCCTAGTGATGGGGCTTTGTTTTTATCAAACTATAAAGCCATTTTAAAAGGCTTTAATTTAGTCTTAATCCCCTAGTGATGGGGCTTTGTTTTTATCAGAAGCCAATTACTCTGAAGCAGGTGCTTTCCAGTCTTAATCCCCTAGTGATGGGGCTTTGTTTTTATCGGAGTATGAGGCTAAATACATCCCGAAAAGCGAACGTCTTAATCCCCTAGTGATGGGGCTTTGTTTTTATCCATATCGTCCCGCTCAATAAAATGATTCTGATGAGTCTTAATCCCCTAGTGATGGGGCTTTGTTTTTATCGTAAATGGACAAGAAGTACGAATTGTTGAAAGAGTCTTAATCCCCTAGTGATGGGGCTTTGTTTTTATCCGAACAAGGCGCAGCAAACGAAGTGCCGGGCGCAGTCTTAATCCCCTAGTGATGGGGCTTTGTTTTTATCATTTAAAATATTTTTGAAATAAGTATTGTCAAAAGGTCTTAATCCCCTAGTGATGGGGCTTTGTTTTTAATATACAGCCGTTACACTTCGTAAGAAGCAAGGTGTCTTAATCCCCTAGTGATGGGGCTTTGTTTTTAATCTACAAAAACGCAGGCATCTTGACCGCTGATGAGTCTTAATCCCCTAGTGATGGGGCTTTGTTTTTAATAAATGAAACGCCTGATTTCAAAAGAGGTGGGAAGTCTTAATCCCCTAGTGATGGGGCTTTGTTTTTAATATACAAAGAGAAAATAAAACAAAAATTTGTAGGTCTTAATCCCCTAGTGATGGGGCTTTGTTTTTAATGAGTGAATGAAATGAATAAACTGGAAGAAGTAAAGTCTTAATCCCCTAGTGATGGGGCTTTGTTTTTAATAAATCCCGCAGTCCATTACAAAATCTCTCTGTGTCTTAATCCCCTAGTGATGGGGCTTTGTTTTTAATTAAAGAACTTTATCAAATCAAAACTGACACTATGTCTTAATCCCCTAGTGATGGGGCTTTGTTTTTAATAATCCAAGCATACGTTAAGAAACTACTGAGCAGTCTTAATCCCCTAGTGATGGGGCTTTGTTTTTAATGTCTGATGCTGAAGTATTGGGCACAACTGCTGGGTCTTAATCCCCTAGTGATGGGGCTTTGTTTTTAATATATGAAGTGTTGCAATTGAACGAATTGCCATAGTCTTAATCCCCTAGTGATGGGGCTTTGTTTTTAATCGGTACTGACGCGGCCAAAGCGATCCTGAAAGAGTCTTAATCCCCTAGTGATGGGGCTTTGTTTTTAATTCTATGAGTCATGAACATGCATTGGCTCAATATGGTCTTAATCCCCTAGTGATGGGGCTTTGTTTTTAATTAGAACCAACAGTGAGAAAGGAACAAATACTATGTCTTAATCCCCTAGTGATGGGGCTTTGTTTTTAATGACAACGGAACAAGGATTTGGCAGTCGGTGCAGTCTTAATCCCCTAGTGATGGGGCTTTGTTTTTAATGCAAAGGATCCGCGGGTTTGCTGAAAGAATTTGGTCTTAATCCCCTAGTGATGGGGCTTTGTTTTTAATTTATGAAAGGACATACAATGGCTAAACAAACCGGTCTTAATCCCCTAGTGATGGGACTTTGTTTTTAATAGCAAAGCGAACGCTATATACGTCTGTATCGTCTTAATCCCCTAGTGATGGGGCTTTGTTTTTAATTAAAAGAACTTCAACACAAGCTAGATCTGATTCGTCTTAATCCCCTAGTGATGGGGCTTTGTTTTTAATCAATCTCGCCGTCATACACGGCATTAGATTGAGCGTCTTAATCCCCTAGTGATGGGGCTTTGTTTTTAATGCATTAGGCAGCAGATTATCGATAATTGCTTCGTCTTAATCCCCTAGTGATGGGGCTTTGTTTTTAATGGCGAACGAAAGGAAAGTGAAAAATGAATTGGAGTCTTAATCCCCTAGTGATGGGGCTTTGTTTTTAATATCCATCGAAACCAAACACAAAAGAAAGGATTTTGAGTCTTAATCCCCTAGTGATGGGGCTTTGTTTTTAATCAACACGGGCAGCGCGGTAATCGGCGAAGTAAACACGTCTTAATCCCCTAGTGATGGGGCTTTGTTTTTAATTAATTACCGTCCAGGCGATTAAAGAGACACTCGGTCTTAATCCCCTAGTGATGGGGCTTTGTTTTTAATGATGTATGCTTCCGTAAATGAGCCGAAAACTTGGAGTCTTAATCCCCTAGTGATGGGGCTTTGTTTTTAATTATGTAAAAGGTATAGATCGCTCCACCTAAAAAGTCTTAATCCCCTAGTGATGGGGCTTTGTTTTTAATCTAAGCGTACGACTAAACGATTACAGAATTTAGGGTCTTAATCCCCTAGTGATGGGGCTTTGTTTTTAATAAGGAAATGGTCATCAACAAGGAGGTGGAGAGGCGTCTTAATCCCCTAGTGATGGGGCTTTGTTTTTAATGTCGACTTGTACGATGGCAAGGGTGTAGAAGGGGTCTTAATCCCCTAGTGATGGGGCTTTGTTTTTAATGGCATCGCGGAACGGTTTAAAAATTGCCGAATTGGTCTTAATCCCCTAGTGATGGGGCTTTGTTTTTAATACCGAAGCACCGACAGACAATGTGCCGGAGTGGGTCTTAATCCCCTAGTGATGGGGCTTTGTTTTTAATCGCAGGTCTGCATTTCTCCTTTTAAAGTCAATAAGTTGAAAATGTGGTTTCCAATACTTTTAAGGTTTACAAAGTTAAACATGGATTAACCTCTTTTATCTTGTAACGTCCGTAGCCGAATACGGTTTCTTTGCCTATGTGCAGCCATTGTCCGATGTGGAGCAACTGACTGAATGGTAGCGGTAAGTCTTGAAATTGCCAAGTGCCTATGACTCCGCCTAAGTTGATTTGCTGTTGCTGGCGGTTTGAGTAGCGGCTCCAGTCCAGCCATTGCAGTTGATGGCTGCTTTTGATGTGTGCCGCGGCCTGCATCAGGCTTGTGTAGTCGGCTTCTAAGCTCTGCCAGTATAGGGTGGCGAGTGTGGATGTGCGCCTGACCAGTTGTTTGAGCAGGATTTCGGCGGTAAGGCGGTTGATGCCTAATACGCTGTTTTGCTGCTGCAGGCGCAAGGGGGTTTGGAAGGTGATTTCTATATCGGCGGGATAGGATGCAGGCAGGGTTATGTCGTCGGTGTGGGGTTGGATTTGATTATTGCGGTAAACGGATTGCCAACAGCCGCTGTTCTCTACGGCGATGTCTTCCAATGTGCCCGTCGTGTTGTTTTTTGTTATGCCGCGCTTGAAGGCTTGACCGAAGGCATAGGCAATGAGCGGAAGCTGTTGTCTGACCGGGCCGATCAATACGATATCGAATTGGTAAAGGCTGTCGGCGGGATGGTATCGGATGCCGTCTGAAAATGCTTCGATGATGTAGGGTTGCGGGGGGTTTTTGTGTTGGCTTTTATTTAGGAGGCTGCTGGACGGGGTGGCAAAAATCCGGCTGTACGGGCAGGTTTGCAGGAGGGAGCAGCCGCCGCATTCTTTTTGCCGTGTCATGCAGGCGGCTTTGCGTAGGGCGTGTCCGAATACGCCGCGCAGGGTGGAGCCTGCGTAGGGCGGTAGGCATAGGTTTTCGTTTAGGCGGAAGCTGAAGCGGTAGCGCGCGATGGGGAGTTCGGCGGGTAAATTGAGTGGGTTTGCTGGGTTCATCATGAAACGGGAAGCTAGCGGTTGTTGTGCTTTTTATCAGGTATTGATTGGGTATCAATCAAGGTTGTTAAGGCAGGCGGCAAAGGCGGGAGGTTTTTCGAGCGGGCGGCTGATGAAGCGGCCGCCCGCCGGATTTATTCTCCGCGCAATGGACGCAATAGTTCTTTGATTTTTTTCTCGCGTTTTCCTGCGAACAAACCGGGTTGTTGCTTGCTGATTTTGCCCCATGAGAAGGCTTCAGCGATGCGTTTTCGGGCTTCGGTATCAAAGTCTTGCGCTGCCTGTTGCAGGGCCTGGCTGAAGTCTTGGAACAGTTCGTTGCTGGCTTCCTGATTACGGCTGTCGAATGTGAATTCGGTCAGTTTTTGCTGCCATTGGGCAATCAGCCGCTCTTCGGGGGACATGGAGGCGAGCGCGGCGGCCTGCTCTGCGGCTTGGCGTTGCCTTTCGGCTTCGGCGGCTTGTTTTTCCTGCTCGATGCGCTGCTGCTCTTGCTCTTGCACATGCTTGCGTTCTGCCGCCTGTTTGCGTCGTTGTGTCAATTCGGCGGCAATGGCGGCGGTATCGATCAGATGTTTGCCGTTATGTGCGCACCATTGTTTTAATGCGGGGTTGTCGCTTTGCGGGTCGATTTCAATCAGTACCCAACCGAAAGGCAGCAGGCCGTGGGTTTCTTTGTCGGATTGGGCAGCAAGCCATATGGTTTTGGTTTGTTTTTCGTATTTTGCCTTCTGTCCTTTGCCCTGCATGATTTTTATTTGGGCAAACCTACTGATCGTTTTGCTTTCGGCTCCGCCGTTTTTACCTAAACGCATCAGCATGATTGCACCTTGCTCAAGCTGGGGCTTTAGGTCGTCAATGAGTTGGCGGGTCTGTTGCAACCATTCGGGGTTTACGAGGCTGCGTTCTTCCAAAATTTGGTTTTCTTTGTGCCACCGTGGCAAATGGTAGGTGTTGACGTTGATGGCCAACTGTTTTAAGTCTATGGGCTGTAAACCGGCATTGGGTAGTTTTCGTTCCCGGTCTTTGATATAAGGTTGGTGTTCCAACGCTAGATGCTGTATGGCACAGGTCGTCTGAAAACGTCGGTATTGTGCATGCTGGATGGTTTCGCGGCGGCCGGTAACTCCTTTGCCAGCCTGAGTTTTTCCGTTTCGTACAACGGCTTGTTTTTTATGGTTGACGGCATATTGTATCTGTGTGGATACGGTTTCAGACGACATGAAGTCTGCTGTTTTGAAAAGACGCATGATGTCGCCGGCAAAACTGCCGAGCTTTTCATTTTCGTATTTGGTTGCACTACGGCTGTTCGGCACTTCTGCTTTCGTGGGTTGGCCGGAAAGCGCATTCAATAAGGCGGTACGTACGCTTCCTTTAAACGCGCTGCCGGGAATATAGGGCTGATGGGTAAGCGGATTAACGGCCGTGCATTCGATGGTCAGCTGGTTATGGACTTTTTTGCCGCGACCTTCCTGCTGTACTGTTTCACCAAGTTTGTCGTTATATTCTTTCTCTAAAGTGCGGCTGACACCTATGGTTTTATAGGCGTAATCTTTAAAGGTTTCTGCATGTTTTTTGAAGTATTTTTGTATTTCAATGAAACTGCCCCGCTGCGCTACGTTCATCAGTTCGTCGTATTGCGCTTCGCTCAATATGGCTTGTGCGGGATCAAAAACATACAAGATGCCGTCTGAAATGACATATTCGGTTGGCTGATAGTCTTCACCCGTACCCAAATGTAGCGGCGACAAAGGGGTAAGGTAGAGATGATGTCGTTGTAAGAATGGTGCTGCCATGTTCTCTTCCGTTTCTATTTTTCAGACGACCTGTCGTTTTATTCAGGCCGTCTGAATATTATGGGTTGTTAGCTGCAGGTTGAAACCGTAATACCGGGGCATAGCCTTGATGTACCGCCTGCGGCTGACTGGACGAAATGCCGCCGATGCCTTGTCCGATAAAGTTTGCATCGCGTGCTGCTCTGCTAAATACGGCTCCGGTCTGTGCCATTAAAATCGGTTTTTTAAACGGGCTGCCTGCGGTAGCTTGAATATTGCCGTGCCGACCGAAGCGGGTTTGGATATTGTAAAAACTGTTTTCCGCGTCAAAGCCTTGGTTTTGCGGGCAGCAAGGTGCTAATGTCCACACGGCTTCGCCGCCGGATTGCCACTCAAATAAATCTGTGGTTTCCCATGCGCTGATGCTAAATTTACCCAAACCTGCGCTGGCATCACGTCCGTAACCGCTGTAACCGATGTTTTGTATGACTTGTCGTAAATCTTCTGCTTTCAGACGACCTTCATCCAATAATAGGTAAATTTCCCATAAGTTGTCTGCCGCGTACCAGATTTGCTCGCTTTCGAAAGGGGCAAATTGACCGCCTGCACCTGTTGTATGGGTTTGGCGGTTAATGCTGTTGTGTGGTTGGGAGTGTTCGCTTTGCAGATTTGGCGCAATATCGCTGTTGCTTTTCGCCTGTTGCTGCCAGGTTTCGCAAGGCGTTTTGAGCGCAGATAAGGGCAGCCATCGGCGTTTTTTCAGCTTTTTACGGTCTGTTTCGCTACCTTCCTTCCAATAATAAGAGGGCAAAGTCGGCAACGGCAAATAACCTGCGGGAAAGGCATCGGAGACAATTAGAAACGGCTGGTGCGCGGTGTAGCCCTGAAGGCATTCCGCTAACACGGCCTCGCCGAATTGTTCGACAATGCCCCAGCAGATTTGCCCGAATAAGGTATCACCTACCAATGGCGTACCGAATGCGGTTTCGGGGCATAGTGTTAATTTGAATGCCTGCATGATCTAGTTTCCAAAAGGTTGGATTTGTGCAAAATGCTCGCTGATGTCATTACCGTTGCGGGTAAGTTTACTGAATTTGACTTTGCCGTAGCCGCGCGAACCCGAACCGCCTAAGCTGTCCCATTCTAAAAGTTTCAACCCTTGCAATAAGGTATCCATCAATTCGGTACCATCGTTATCAAATTCTTTGATACTCAGTTTGAATTTAAATTCGGCTCCAGCCGGTACGCGCTCTGTTTGGCGCGGGTGTTCGGCTGTACCCGAAATACGGTTGATGCGGTTTTCGCTTTTTACTTCGGTAAACGGCAAATTATCATTGCGTAAATGTTCGGCATATTCAGGACAAAGGTTGCAATCCCAGAATGAAACACGGGTATGGCCGATTTCTTTTTGGAAACTTTCGTCCTGCGTATCGCCGCTTACGCCAAATAATTGCAGAATGTGTTTCACGGCTTGTTTTTGACTGCCTTGCGAAGACTCGTATTCTTTTTTACTTAAAGGTGCTTCCTGTACCGAACCACTTTTCCATTCGAGCAAACTGCGGATTTTGCCTTTCAGGCTGCTGCCGGGGATATAAGGTTCTCCGCCAATCGGATGTTTCATCACTGTATTGTCAATGCCGCCGATATGGATTTCTCCGTCGCCTGCACCGATATGCAGACCGGTCTCTAAAACAAGCGTGGCTTCTAAAATGTGGATTTGTTTTAATTGCATGGTGGCTCTCCCTTATTTCTGTTCCTTGGCTTTGCGGAAACCTAAAACGGCTTCGAAAAACAATTTGGCGTGTTTTAAAGTTTCCGGACTTTTGATTTCGCTGATGATTTTGTTAAACACTTCGACAAAGTTTTGATCCACATGGCCGCGCCCTTGTGAATAAGCAACCTTGGCTTTCAGCATATGGATAAATGGTGCGGCTTGGCGGTAAGCTGCACTCCGATCAGTTGCATGGAAAACCTTATCGTGCCACATCACCAGTTCATCATAAAATTTACGAAGCTGGGTAGATTTGTTGGTATCTGCCACCCTACCGCGTTCATTTGTGAGAGGGCTGATACAAAGCGCCACGTCGTAAGCTACTTTTGAAAAAATATCCTCTGCCAGGCTATCCAGCTTAATTAGCTTAATTAGTTCCTGATTCATCTCTATCTCGCTCTTAATAAATAAAAATGGTTAAACAAGGGAATACGGTATTTGCTGCCTAATTTTTCAATGCCGTTTTGATAAAAAGCTTCAGTAAGCCGGTTATACGCGTTTTGCTTGGCTTCTTTACCAATGATGTTTTTCTGCATATTCACATAACGACGCGTGCGGTAGGCAAAGCGGCTACGCCACATACCTGCTTCAATGTTGCCGTTTCGTTCCTGCTCTGCTGCCCGACAAAACTCCAACATGGCGTAAATATAGCCGGTACTTAAGCCGTAATCCGCTTTCAAACTGTTTATCTGCTCTTGTGCAGCCATAATATCGTTCCAGCCAGACCAAGCTAGGGTTTCACCATATACGGATATGGCATTTTTGCTGTGATTGGCACTTTGATAGGCTTTTGCCTGCTCCAAAGCTTCTTCGGCATAAGCAGACAATTTGCTTAAAGGTAGACCTGGATTGCTGACAGCAATGCCTGCACTGAAAGTTATACCTTTGTTTTCGGCTACATAAAGTTGAAATTTTTCCCGCATATCTGCTCCCAGTTTTTGTGTTTGCAGCCATGGTCCGATAAGGAAAAAATCATCACCTCCGGCAAAAACCGTATAAATATTTGGATATTCTTGAGCACAATAAGCAGGCAACCACAAACTGAAGAAATGGTTCATCTGTCGAGACAATGCTGCCATTTTGGCGAAGGTCGGTTCTTTTAAACCTTGTTGGAATATAGTGCCTAAATTGTCCACATCGCCTTTAAGGGTAGCAATGGCAATTTTGCCTATAAAATTCTGACCGTCTTCACTGTACCGCTCTTCGCAAGCCAAATGATTGAAGGTTTTTGGATTTTCTAATTTAATTTCAGATACATCATCAGCATCTTCCAGACTGCCATATTTACCCTCCAGACATTTATCGCTTTCGTTAAAATGCGGCACATAAGCATTGATATAGCGGCGTGCATAACCGTGCCATATAGGCTGATCAATTTTAGGTAAACTGAAATCCCAACAACGCAGCAGCCTACCCGATTGCGCTTCTTCTCCAAATTTTCCACTCAGTTGCTCCTCTTCAGTAAATGCAATGTGGAATCCAAAAATAGGTAACTTCAATTTACGGGTATACTCATCATCACGAATACTGTCTGCTTTGTTGAACACCATTAAACGGTCATGTCTGGTAAGCAAACTGCCTAGGGTGATTTGGTCATCTGACAAGTCCGCCAATGCGATGTCATCTTTTATTCGATTAGCAGGCAAGTTCTGATTGTATTGGCACTCTTTATAAGCTGAATAATCCGCCTGCAAAGTACATGGCGCATTATCTGTCAGGGAGAAACGTTGCAGTTTTGCTTGTTCCAATACGGCAAATGACTTTTTTACCAATGTGGCAAAACGTTTTTTATCAACAAAGTCATTACAAGAAGCTTCTTGAGAAGCCAGGCCTAAACCAACTTGTCCGTAAGTATGCTGTAAAAACCAATCGTTGATTTCACTACGAACTTTTTCCAGAGCGCGTTTTACGTCATCTGTATTGGGTGCGACAATCATAAATTTACCAGCTGCATTCAACACTTGTGAAATTGGAGGCAATTCACAAGCTTCTAAAATTTTTAAGGCAGCAAGTTCAGCAAACAACGATACTTGAAACGAGCGTCCGCGCAATAATTTAGCGGCACGTTTGTTAGTTTGACTACCAGAAGCAAAAATAAAATTCTGAATCCCGAAAAAATCACCTTGAATAAGTAGTATTTTTTGCTCTTCCCAATCGCTGCGATCCCTTAATTGCTCTGCATCAGAGGTGCCTGTTTTACCATGTACCTCATGCCAGCGCCAAAGTGCCGCTGCTAAAGCCGCTGTGGTTTTGCTATGGTCATAAATCGATACTTCCGGCTTCTTACCGAAACCAGTTACTGATGGAACAGCTTGAGTATAGTTTTGCCAAAGTGTATCAAAATGATCTAGCCACAAATGCCAATTTTTACGATGAGATTGAGGAATTTTGGTAAGGCCACTTTGAATAAAATCCTGCCACAGTTTACGGTACTCATCTTCTACGGATTCATTTTTGACAGGCTCAAATTCCAAACGCTTTATTGGAAAAATATTTTTGGCAGATAAAGGCTTAAGCGGATAACACCATTGTAATTGGTTAGTATTATCTACTGCTAAGCCTTGATTATGAATATCGATTTGTTCGAATAGGGTCAGTAAATGGTTTGGGTAATGTTTTTCACCAGTTTGCCATTGCTCTCTTTCTTTGCTGACTTGGTTACAATCTTCAAACTTTTCACACTCAAAACCTGAAGCAACACAATCTGCAGTAGCAATAATCCACTGTAAGAATGTTTCCGGTTTATAAATAACGGCAGAAGTATTTAGTAAAAATTCGGCTGTATCCTTACCACTTCCACCATCTGAAAACGGATTATCGCCTTTTATTAAATCAGGTACATCCAGTTTTGCCTGCTCGGCAAACTTCCCCAAATCATGCAGATAAGCAGCGAATGCTACTTTAGCTGTTGAATCTCTCATGAATCCTCCGTTTGTATCCAATTTTCACGCTTAACATAAATATAACAAAAACAACAAAAAGCAAACACAAAAACAAATTTGTTTTATGCTTGTAGTAATTGGCAATTTAATCATCATATCTATTAATATGATTTATTAATATGATTTTTTGTTATTATTTCCCGCAATAAAAATATATATATGTTTTTATTGATTATTTTCAAAAAAACGTATGTAGATATTAGAGACTAAAGCTAATTAGACCTAAAAATCACACTAAAGCCTCTGGAAGTTTTAGCTGCTATTTTGGTTCTTCAAAGCAAACAAAACTAACATTTCTTTAAGAATAAGTAAAAAGCTCTACGATTAATCTCGTTGCTTATTGACCAACTTCTTCAACGACCTGCCCAAATTCACAGAAAGCCTCGTCCGCGCCAAAGGCGTGTTCCAAGTGCTCGGTACATGGGTGTGGCTCAACTGGGTGGATGGACAATGGGGCGCAAACCAAGTCTCATGGTGGCGCGACTCGCGCTTCGAGCTGATTGCCAAATCGTTTGATGCGGATTTGATTGAGAAGAAACTGCAAGAGGCTTTGGAGAAATAGAATATGAAAAATAACCGTATTGTATGCACTATCTAATTCATATCGAAAAATTTTGAGGCTATTTTGTCCGAAAAAATCAGAATGGTCTCAAATTCTCTAGTCTTAGATACAAAAAACACCGCTTACAGCGGTGTTTTGATAATTGGCAGAGAGGAAGGGATTCGAACCCTCGATACGCTATTCACGTATACACGCTTTCCAGGCGTGCGACTTAAACCACTCATCCACCTCTCTGTGGAAGTAAACATATTTTATTGCCTGATATTGTATCTTAATCAGACAAATAAATCTATTCAATAAAAAATCCGGAATAAGCCGGATAATTGATTTGGTGCCCAGGAGAAGACTCGAACTTCCACACCCGTGAGGATACTAGCACCTGAAGCTAGCGCGTCTACCAATTCCGCCACCTGGGCAATTAAGATGGAAATAAACAAAGCGGCGCGACCAAAAGCTTTGGTGCCCAGGAGAAGACTCGAACTTCCACGCCCGTGAGGACACTAGCACCTGAAGCTAGCGCGTCTACCAATTCCGCCACCTGGGCTTTGCTTTATTTCCTATTTTGCGTTACAGTGATTGACTATTTCGCAAAGAAGCGGTCATTATATATTTTAGAAAAAGAATGTCAACCAATAAAATGAACAAAAATATTAAATCTTTAAATTTACGAGAAAAAGACCCGTTTTTGAAACGGGAAAAACAACGTTACGAACATCCGCTGCCAAGCAGGGAGTGGATCATTGAATTATTGGAACAAAAAGGCGTGCCGTCGAAAATCGAAGTCTTGGCACGCGAATTGTCGATTACGGAAGAAGAGTACGAATTCTTCGAACGTCGTCTGAAAGCGATGGCGCGGGACGGTCAGGTTTTAATCAACCGTCGCGGTGCGGTTTGCGCAGCGGACAAATTGGATTTGGTCAAATGCCGTGTCGAGGCGCACAAAGACGGCTTCGGTTTCGCCGTACCGCTCACGCCCACCAAAGACGGCGATTTTGTTTTATATGAACGCCAAATGCGCGGCATCATGCACGGCGACATTGTTACCGTCCGCCCTGCCGGCATCGACCGCAGAGGCCGCCGCGAAGGTACGGTTTTGGATATTGTCGAACGCGCGCAAAGCAAAGTGGTCGGCCGTTTCTATATGGATCGAGGCGTGGCGATTTTGGAAGCGGAAGACAAACGCCTGAACCAAAGCATTGTTTTGGAACCTGACAGCGTCGCACATTTCAAACCCGAATCCGGTCAGGTCATCGTCGGCGAAATCGAGACTTATCCCGAGCAAAACCGCCCTGCCGTGGCGAAAATCATTGAAGTATTGGGCGATTATGCCGACAGCGGTATGGAAATCGAAATTGCTGTGCGCAAACACCATTTGCCGCACCAATTCAGCGAGGCGTGTACCAAAGCCGCGAAAAAAATCCCCGACCATGTTCGCAAAAGCGATTTGAAAGGTCGCGTCGATTTGCGCGATTTGCCTTTGGTAACGATAGACGGCGAAACGGCGCGCGATTTTGACGATGCCGTGTTTGCCGAAAAAATCGGGCGCAATTACCGTTTGGTCGTGGCGATTGCCGATGTCAGCCATTATGTCCGCCCCGATGACGCTATCGACACGGACGCGCAGGAACGCAGCACCAGCGTTTACTTCCCGCGCCGCGTGATTCCCATGCTGCCGGAAAACCTGTCCAACGGCATCTGCTCGCTCAATCCCGATGTCGAGCGTTTGTGCATGGTGTGCGATATGGTCATCACTTACGCGGGCAATATTAAAGAATACCGCTTCTACCCTGCGGTTATGCGTTCGCACGCCCGTCTGACTTACAACCAAGTCTGGGATTGGATTTCAGACGACCTCGACCATCCGCACAAAGCCCAAATCGACACCCTCTACAAACTCTTCAAAATCCTTCAGAAAAAACGCTTCGAACGCGGCGCGGTGGAGTTTGAAAGCGTCGAAACCCAAATGCTTTTCGACGACAACGGCAAGATCGAAAAAATCGTGCCCGTTGTCCGCAACGATGCACATAAGCTGATTGAAGAATGTATGTTGGCGGCGAACGTCTGCGCGGCAGAGTTCCTGATGAAGAACAAGCACACCGCCCTCTTCCGCAACCATTTAGGCCCGACACCCGAAAAACTCGCTACCCTGCGCGAGCAGCTCGGCTTATTGGGTTTGCAACTGGGCGGCGGCGACAACCCGACGCCGAAAGACTATGCCGCACTTGCCGAACAATTCAAAGGCAGACCCGATGCCGAATTGCTGCAAGTCATGATGCTGCGCTCCATGCAGCAGGCAGTTTACGAACCGCATTGCGACGGACACTTCGGCCTTGCCTACGAAGCATACGCCCACTTTACCTCCCCCATCCGCCGCTATCCCGACCTGACCGTCCACCGCGCCATCAAAGCCGTGTTGAACCAACAAACCTACACACCAAACAAAAGCTGGCAGGCTTTGGGCGTACATACCTCGTTTTGCGAACGCCGCGCCGACGATGCCAGCCGCGACGTGGAAAACTGGCTGAAAACCTATTACATGCGCGATAAAGTCGGCGAAATATTCGAAGGCAAAATCTCCGGCATGACCAACTTCGGCCTCTTCGTTACACTGGACGACATCCACATCGACGGCTTGGTACACATCAGCGATTTGGGCGAAGATTATTTCAACTTCCGTCCCGAAATCATGGCAATAGAGGGCGAACGCAGCGGCATCCGTTTCAACATGGGCGACAAAGTCAGCGTCCGAGTGGCGCGCGCCGATTTGGACACCAGCAAAATCGACCTGACCTTGATCAGCGGCGGCACCAGCGGCAAAAAACGCCGCACTAAAACCACCGCCTCAACCGGCTCGAAAACCAAGCGCAAACTGACGGCGAAAGAAATCGACGATGCGATGAAAACACCTGTAAAACAGGAAAAACCCGCCGCCAAACGCCGCAGCAAAGCCCAGCCTGCCAACGCGCCGGCAACTTCGTCTGAAAACGGCAAAAAGAAAACCGCCAAAGCCAAACCGGTAGCGGAAAAAGCCAAACGCAAAGACAAAAAACCAAGCAAAAGCGTGAAAATTAAGGTGAAAACCCCGGATACCGCGCCAACCAAGCGCAAAGGCAAAAGCAAGGCTAACGGCTGATATTGCAACCCTAAGCCTCCTTCAATCACAAAAGGTCGTCTGAAATTTTCAGACGACCTTTTGTGTAACGACATTACTTTTGCAATAAATAAATGTCAGTAGTTTGGATATGTTTAATTTTTCCGACTCAGGCATTGTTTGATTTTCCGTAGCGGATAAAACAATCATCATGGTCAAATTGTAAGATACGGGCACGCTGTTGCTGCAACCACCCTCTCACTGTTCTTAATCCTGAACTCAGATAAGGTACGGCACTTTGTAAAATTTGCGGACGGATGAACATCACGTTGTAATGCGGCGTTACAGGTGTTTCGATATAAAAGGCGTTGCACAAAGGCGTTTTTTTAGAAACCATCCGAAATCTTTCTACCAAATCATCAGGTAAATCAGGCATATCGCACGGTACAACCAAAAGCCAGTCGGCAGAGGCAATCTGCAAATCATTGGCAGCGGTACATAATGCAGCCAATCCACCCAAATACCGCCATTGCCTTGCATCCGGCAACAGGTGCGGGCTTCTAAGGGCATAACTTTCCAAATTACGGTTGGCACTGATGGCGATATGGTCAACCTGCGGTTTAATCCTATCAATAACGCAATCAATCAGCGTCTTACCCTGCCAGGGACAGAGGCCTTTATCTACGCCGTCTGACTGTCCTCCTGACAATATCAACGCAAATATTTTCATATTTATCCTTTGTGAAGCGGTTTGGTTGCCCGATGTCGTCTGAAAGGTTTCATTCGCTCAAATGGGCTTATGATAAAATTCATATAATTTGAATTTTATCATAACATGATTTTACATTGAAACAGTGTCATCTCTATCTCTATTTGATGACAATCATTTCATAGGTCTGATTGCCTCCAATCCGAATGAATGATATGTTTACACCGTAACCGACCTCAAACTTTAAACGGCATATACCGTCTATGTCCTTCACATTCCGTTTTTTAAACCACCTGAGCCTGTCTTCGCGCTTGAAGCTGCTGACCGTATTATGGGTTAGCTCTGCCCTTTTGTCCGTCATCTTGACTTTGGTGCTCTCTTGGAGGCTGCAAAACGCCGCTACTGTCATCGAAGACGCAGGGAATTTGAGAACACAGGTTTACCGCCTTGCCTATATGGTCGGCGAACATGCCCCAAGGGCGCAGATTAACAACCAAATTCGCGAATTCGAACAAAATCTCAACCGTATCAGCCAGAGCAATGCCATTCACCCGCTGATGCCCTCAGAAACACCGCCGGCTTACGACCTGATACAGTCCGCACTGATTGAAGACTGGAAATCAAATATACAGCCCGTCTTGCGCCGTTACGAGCGTCCCGACCAAATCAAGCTCTACCGTTTTGCAGCCAATATCGAACTGTTTTTACAGGCGATGGAACATGCCAATGAGAAAAACACCCTATGGTTGCGCCGCTTTCAAATGATTATGATGGGGATGATCTTTGCGGCGGCAGGACTGATGATTATCTGGCACTATGCATGGATTATCCGCCCTCTGGAAACATTGAGGGACGGTGTAAAAACCATCAGTCAAGGCAGGTTCGGCGTTCAAATCGACACTGACCAGATAAGCGAGTTCGCCCAAGTCAACAAAGGCTTCAACCAAATGAGCAGCCGGCTGAAAACACTTTATACCGATTTGGAAGGACAAGTGGCACGGCAAACTCAAGATTTGGCGCGCCAAAACCGCGACCTGACCCTGCTCTATCAAACCACCCGCGATTTGCATCAAACTTTCACTCCCCAACAGGCAGCGGAAGAATTCCTCAAACGAACCCTGCCCGCCGTCTCCGCAGAAGCGGGCAGCATCCGCCTTTGGGATAACGAACGCAAACGCACAGATATAGTGGCATCCATCGGACTGCCTGATGATTCGGATGATGAGCCGGATACTGCCTCGGATAAATCAGATAAAACGGAATTCAAACACGCCGTTTTCCCCATCAGTTATCAGGAGGAAGAGTTGGGCGTTTTAAACCTGTATTTTTCAGACGACCTTAAACCTGATCACAACGACAACGAGCTACTGCACACATTGAGCGGACAATTAGGCGTTTCCATCGTCAACAGCCGCCTCGAGCAAGAGCGCCGCCTGCTTGCCGTTTTACAGGAACGCAACCTGATTGCCCAAGGACTGCACGACAGCATCGCACAAGCATTGACTTTCCTGAACCTGCAGGTTCAAATGCTGGAAACTGCGTTTTATGCCGACCAAAAAGAACAAGCCGAGGAAAACATCCGCTTTATCAAAGACGGCGTACAGGAATGCTATGAGGACGTACGCGAACTTCTGCTAAACTTCCGTACCAAAATCAGTAACAAAGATTTCCCCGAAGCCGTTTCCACCCTGCTCGCCCGGTTCGAAAGACAAACCAAAATCAACGTGAGCGCCAAGTGGCGCGACGAAGGAGCAGCGTTAAACGACGACGAACAATTGCAGATTATCTTCATCCTTCAGGAGAGCCTGTCCAACATCCGCAAACACTCTCTCGCCCATAACGTTACCGTCAGCATTGATAACCGTCAGGACTTCACGCTGATCATCCGTGACGACGGTGTAGGCTTCGATCCCGCCCATCTGGACGCGCTTTCCGGCGAACATGTCGGCATGGGCATTATGCGGGAACGTGCCCAACGAATCCGTGCCGAACTGGAAGTCAGCTCCAAACCCGACGAAGGTACTACCGTTACCCTAACCCTACCCAAACAGAATAGAACATTCTCATGACCATCAAAATTATCCTCATCGACGACCACACACTCTTCCGCAGCGGCATCAAAGCCCTACTCTCACGTCAAAACGACTTCGAAGTCATCGGCGAAGCCGCCGACGGCTTGTCCGGCGTCAAAATGGCGGAACAGCTCAAACCCGACGTCGTCTTACTCGACCTTGATATGCCCGTCATGAACGGACGCGAAGCACTGGCACAAATCTTGGGCGTCAACCCGAACCAAACCGTCATCATGCTGACCGTTTCCGAAGACAGCGACGATTTGACCGAATGTATGCGCATCGGCGCTCGCGGCTTTTTGCTGAAAAACATCAACGCCGACTTCCTGCTCGACAGCATCCGCAAAGCCGTGGACGGCGACAACGTCTTCTCCCCCGAAATGACCACACGCCTCGTCCAATCCCTGATTTCTCCGTCCGCACCGCGCACCGACCAGGCACTCGCCACCCTCACCCCGCGCGAACTCGAAATCCTAGGCTACCTCGCTGCCGGACACAGCAACAAAGTCATCGCCCGCCATTTGGACTTGGCAGAATCTACCGTCAAAGTCCACGTCCAAAACCTGCTGCGAAAACTGGACCTCAGCAGCCGCGTCCAAGCCGCTGTTTACGCTGTTCAGCACAAAGTCCCGCAGCCTGAAATCAATTAAACAGTTCAGGATACCAGTGCGAAGCGGTAAAACATGAAAGGTCGTCTGAAAATAGTTTGGACAGAATTGACACTATCCGTTTTCAGACGACCTTTCCCGTTCAAATCGGCTATGAAAAAGAGACAATCCGACGGGCATCATCTATCAAGCAGCCCGATAATCCCCCCCCTCGTCGCGATAAAAACCATCGCAACTTTTAATATAAATTAAGGTCTATAAACGACTGCTGCGTTTATAATGCGCCTGTTCAACCCTTCCACTGAGAAGACGCCATGAAAAAACTCCTTTACTTCTTTACCGCCTTTTTTGCCCTGTGTTCCAGCGCGTTTGCTGTGAACGCGGATGATTTGCTGCCGCCTGAAAAAGCGTTCGTGCCGCAAGTGAACGTTACCGACAAAGGCATCAACGTCGAATTCAAAATCGCCGACGGCTACTATATGTACCAATCGAAAATCGTCGCCGCCACCGCGCCTGAAGGCGTATTGGCCGAACCGGTTTTCAGCAAAGGCGAACTCAAAGAAGATGAGTTTTTCGGCAAACAAACCGTATTCCACTGCGCTGCGCAGGTCAACTGGCCTTACAAAAAAGCCGCGCCGACCTACAAGCTGACGCTGACTTATCAAGGTTGTGCCGAAGCCGGCGTATGTTACCCGCCCGTGGACACGTCTTTTGAGATTAAAGGCAACGGCCTGTACAAGACGCAAAGCGACGAACCCATATCCGCCAAAGACCGCTTCCTACAACCGGATTCCGCCAAACCAGCCGCCGCCGCGCCTAAAGCCCCGCAAAACGACGACGGCAGCCGCTTCAAATTATCTTGGGAAACATTAAACGCCAACCTGTTGGCGTTTTTTCTCGCAGGACTAGGCTTGAGTTTTACCGCCTGTATGTACCCGCTTTTGCCGATTGTTTCCAGTATCGTCGTCGGCGATAAAAATGCCGGCAAAAAGCGCGCTTTCGCCCTATCTATGGTCTATGTACAAGGTTTGGCACTGACCTACACACTGGTCGGCGTCATCGCAGGACTGACAGGCGCGCTCCTGACCGTATGGCTGCAACAGGCATGGGTCGTTCTCGCCGCCGCAGGCCTGATGGTCGTCCTCGCGCTGTCTATGTTCGGACTCTTCAACATCCAACTGCCCAACGCCGTCCAATCTTATTTCCAAAACCAAAGCAGCAAACTCTCCGGCGGCAAAATCGCCTCCGTATTCGTCATGGGCATACTCTCCGCGCTAATCGTCGGTCCCTGCGTCGCCCCGCCGCTGGCGTTTGCCTTAGGCTATATCGGACAAACCGGCGATGCCGTCTTAGGCGGACTGGCGCTGTATACCTTGGCACTCGGCACCGGCGTTCCGCTGATCCTCATCGGCACATTCGGCGGCCACGTCCTGCCGAAAGCAGGTGACTGGATGAACGGCATCAAATACGCCTTCGGCTTCATCCTGCTTGCCGTTGCCGTTTACCTTGCCACGCCGCACCTGCCCTACTACCTCGTTGTTGCGCTTTACTCCCTGCTGATGATCGTCCCTGCCATCATGTTGCTGATCAAATCGGGCAAACAAAAAGGTCGTCTGAAAACCACAGCTTCCGTTTTAGGCTTCCTTCTGCTCATCGGCGGCGCATGGTTCGGATGGCAAAGCGCAAACAAACAAACCACCGCCCTGCACCACTTCCTGACACTCGCCCCCCCGTCCGAAGCAGGCAAAACCACCGACCACGGCAAAATATTCACCGACGTCGCCGAACTCAAAGCCGCTATGGATGCCGCATTGAAAGCCAACCCCGACAAACCCGTCGTTTTGGATTTCTACGCCGACTGGTGTATTGCCTGCAAAGAAATGGCAAGCTACACGCTCAACCAGCCGCAAGTGCATGAAGCCGTCGATATGGAACGCTTCTTCCAAATCGACGTAACCGCCAACACGCCCGACCATCAGGCAATGCTGAAAGAATACGGCCTCTACGGCCCGCCGGGCATATTCGTCATCCACGCAGACGGCCGCCGCAGCGACCCCTTGCTTGGTTTCGCCAAACCGGACGAATTTATCAACTGGTACAAACAAAACGAAAAATAAAGACGAAAGGTCGTCTGAAAACCTGAAACAGGGTTTTCAGACGACCTTTTTGCAAACAACCGCACTATAATGCCTACTGTCCCCTTTCACAAAGGCAGCCTGATGCAAACTTGGCACGAAGCAATCGGCTCGGAAAAGTCCGAACCCTATTTCCAACACATCATCGAAACCGTCAAAAAAGAGCGCGGCATGGGGCGGATTATCTACCCGCCTGCCGAGGATGTGTTCAACGCCTTTAGAGCAACCGAATTCGGTAACGTCAAAGTCGTGATTTTGGGGCAAGACCCGTATCACGGCGCAGGGCAGGCGCACGGGCTGGCGTTTTCCGTCCGCGAAGGCATCGCCGTCCCGCCCTCGTTGGTCAATATTTACAAAGAGTTGGCGGACGACATCGAAGGCTTCCGTATCCCGCAACACGGCTATCTGCAACATTGGGCGGAACAGGGCGTTTTACTGCTCAATACCGTCCTGACCGTCCGCGCAGGGCAGGCGCATTCCCATGCCACTTTGGGCTGGGAACGCTTTACCGACGAAGTCGTCAACCAAATCAACCAAAACCGCGAACACGTCGTTTTCATGCTTTGGGGCAGTCACGCGCAGAAAAAAGGCGCGTTTATTGACCGCAGCAGCCATCTCGTCCTCAGCGCGCCGCATCCCTCGCCGCTGTCTGCCTATCGCGGCTTCTTCGGCTGCAAACACTTTTCCCGCGCCAATGCCTATTTGCAGGAAAACGGGATAACGCCGATAGACTGGCAGGTATAAAAATAGGTCGTCTGAAAACGGCAGTCCAGCAAACCGGACAATCCACCCACCGTCTGAACAAGCCTTCCTTTTCAGACGACCCCTTTCCCAACCCCACAGGAGAACACTATGCAGGTAACGACTTCAGCCATTGTCAATGGCGAATTTGAGGACAAATACGGCAAGCGCGGCAGCCAGTTCAGCCCGAACAACATGCCGACTTACTCCATCCCTTTTGAAATCAGCGGCGCGCCCGAAGGTACGCAATCTTTCGCGGTCGTTTTGGAAGACAAAGATGCCATCACCGCCAGCGGATTTGTGTGGACACACTGGCTGATTTCCGACCTCAAGCGCACCTCCGTCGCCGAAAACGAAAGCCTGACCGCCACCGACTACACGCAAGGCGCAAACAGTTGGGCAAGCCTGTTGGGCAAATTGGACATCGAAGAAGCCACAGGCTACGGCGGCATGTATCCTCCCAACTGCCGCCACCGCTACGAACTCATCGTTTATGCACTCGACACCGTATTAAACCTACCGCGCGGCTTCCGCTTCAACGACCTGCACTTTGCCATGCAGGGACATATCTTAGACAGCGCAAGCGTGATGGGAACGTATGACGTATAAACCCTAAGCAATTTGAAACCTTTGCTAGATTTTTCAGAAAACCCAATCTTAGAAACAGAAACGTCGTCTGAAACCTGTAACTAAGTTTTCAGACGACGTTTTTATTGAATCAGCTTAGAATGAACTGACGATTTGTTTCAAAAAATGTTTGTTTTAAATCTTTGCGTTGGAGTTTAAAAAGCAGATTCGTTTCAAACTGTAGGTTCTTTTTAGCAAGTCTTTAGCCGATGATATTGGATGCGTTCAACCAGACAAAATCGAATTTGGCAAATATGGTGCTGCTGCTTGAACCTGCCTCACGATAAGCAAGAGTATGCTGCTCTGTATCGAAGATGAGATAAGGACGGTCTTTTTGGAGAATGACCTCAGGGTCTTTTTCAACGAACATCTTTGACCAGCTTAAATTGGCGTTGCTGCCAGTCAGCAATGAATGCATACCGGATAGGTCGAGTTTGTCCGTCGCAGGGTTAAGTCGAGCAAACGATCTATGCTGCCTTCACGAATATCTGATGCGGTAAAAGCGACGGTGTCTTTGCCTTCACCTGTGATGATGGTGTCGCTGCCCGAGCCGCCTGCAATATAGTCATCACCGACTCCACCGTTGAGATGGTCACTTCCATTGCCACCTGACAGGGTGTCGTTACCGCCTATGCCGTACAGGAAATCATTGCCGTCTTCACCGCTCAAACGATTATCCCCTTTGTTGCCCGTCAAGATATTTTCATTATGGTTGCCAATGCCGAAGATGTTGTTGCTGCCTGTCGAAGTCAGGTTTTCAACATTTGCTGCGGCGGTATAGGAAACGCTACTGTAAATGGTATCGGTACCTTCTGCCGATCGCTCGGTAACTGTGTCATTGACATTGTCCACATGATAGACATCATTTCCGTCTCCGCCGCTCATGCGGTCTACACCGGTGCCACCGTCTAAAGTATCGTTACCGGATCCACCATGAAATGATATTTGATAGCATTCTAATTAACTGCCGATTGCATGGTGGCTCCTCAGTCGATCATGCTACTGCCGGAACAGAATTACAAAAAACGCTTGCTTTAGACTGAAATCCAAAGTATAAACTGCTGGCTGTCATCTAGTCATTTTGTTAATGAGTTAAAGAGAAAAAATAATGGAAATTAAACAAACCAATTCAACCATCAAATCTCGTGCTGCGGTAGCATTCGCCCCAAATCAACCCTTACAAGTTGTAGAAATCGATGTAGAAATGCCCCGCAAAGGCGAGGTGTTAATCCGCAATACCCACACGGGGGTGTGCCATACTGATGCATTTACATTATCAGGAAGCGATCCTGAAGGCGTATTCCCTGCGGTGCTTGGACACGAAGGTGCGGGTGTGGTCGTTGCTGTGGGAGAAGGTGTGTCAAGCGTAAAACCGGGTGATCACGTCATTCCTCTTTACACCGCTGAATGTGGCGAATGTGAGTTTTGCCGTTCAGGTAAAACCAACTTATGCGTTGCGGTACGTGAGACGCAAGGTAAAGGCTTAATGCCGGATGGCACGACGCGTTTTTCTTATCAAGGTCAACCGATCTATCACTATATGGGCTGTTCGACTTTCAGTGAATATTCTGTTGTTGCGGAAGTTTCATTGGCGAAAATCAACCCAGAAGCCAACCACGAACAAGTATGTTTGCTCGGCTGTGGCGTTACCACAGGTATTGGCGCGGTACATAATACGGCAAAAGTGCAAGAAGGCGACTCTGTGGCGGTGTTTGGCTTGGGGGCGATTGGTTTGGCTGTGGTGCAAGGTGCGCGTCAAGCCAAAGCGAGTCGCATTATCGCCATTGATACCAATCCCGCAAAATTCGAGTTGGCAAAACACTTCGGTGCAACTGATTGTTTAAACCCGAACGATTACGATAAACCGATCAAAGACGTGTTGTTAGACATCAATAAATGGGGCATTGACCACACTTTTGAATGCATCGGCAACGTAAACGTAATGCGTCAGGCATTGGAAAGTGCACACCGTGGTTGGGGACAATCCATTATCATCGGCGTAGCAGGTGTAGGACAAGAAATTTCAACTCGTCCGTTCCAGTTGGTAACAGGTCGTGTTTGGAAAGGCTCGGCATTTGGTGGCGTGAAAGGCCGCTCTGAACTTCCGAAAATGGTGGAAGATTCAATGAAAGGCGACATCGAGTTAGAACCGTTTGTAACCCACACACTGACACTCGATCAAATCAATGAAGCCTTTGAGTTGATGCACGAAGGTAAATCGATCCGCGCTGTTATTCATTACTAAGGCTCGAGATGAAACTGATTGAACAACATCAAATTTTCGGCGGTTCGCAACAAGTTTGGGCACATCATGCCCAAACGCTGCAATGCGAAATGAAATTTGCAGTCTATTTGCCGGATAATCAGGAGAATCGACCACTTGGTGTGATTTATTGGCTTTCCGGCTTGACTTGTACTGAACAAAATTTTATTACCAAATCAGGCTTTCAGCGTTATGCGGCTGAACATCAAGTGATTGTGGTTGCCCCCGATACCAGCCCTCGCGGAGAGCAAGTGCCGAACGATGCTGCTTATGATTTAGGGCAAGGTGCAAGCTTTTATCTTAATGCGACCGAGCAGCCTTGGGCGACGAATTATCAAATGTATGATTATATTTTGAACGAGTTGCCCCGTCTGATTGAGGAAAATTTTCCTACCAACGGCAAATGTTCCATCATGGGACATTCAATGGGCGGACACGGTGCATTGGTATTGGCATTGCGAAACCGGGAACGTTATCAAAGTGTTTCTGCCTTTTCGCCTATTCTGTCGCCAAGTCTCGTGCCTTGGGGGGAGAAAGCCTTTTCTGCTTATTTGGGAAAAGATTGCGAAAAATGGCAGCAATATGATGCCGGCTCGCTCATTCAACAAGGCTATAAAGTGCAAGGTATGCGCATTGATCAGGGCTTAGAAGATGAGTTTTTGCCAACACAATTGCGTACCGAAGATTTTATTGAAACCTGTCGTGCGGCAAACCAGCCGATCGATGTGCGCTTCCATAAAGGCTACGATCATAGCTATTACTTCATCGCCAGTTTTATTGGTGAGCATATTGCGTATCATGCGGCATTTTTGAAGTAAGCCAAAGAAGTGATTCGTGAATCGATTAAACGTTGAAATGAACGTTAATTTTTCATGTTATAGTGGATTAAATTTAAATCAGGACAAGGCGACGAAGCCGCAGACAGTACAGATAGTACGGCAAGGCGAGGTAACGCCGTACTGGTTTAAAGTTAATCCACTATAATAGACCTCTTGCGAAAGTATCCTGAAGATTTACAATTCCCAAATGAAATACGAAAACCTAATCCAAAGAAGCGACAG
>NZ_CEXQBZ010000120.1:0-38973 GCF_982712965.1 Neisseria flava
GCCAAGTGTTTTATTCTTGAATCTGTTCAAACCACTGATACACTAGTGTTGCACTTGAAATCCGAATCCAAGGACCTCGAAAGTTTCTGTTGCATAAGCTGTCAGCTAAGGAGTCGGTTTTGTAAGAGTGCTATTTTTATCCCGAATACACGTTATAATACGAACCTTATTCCCAACCCGATTTGAGATTCTGTTTTCAGACGACCTTTAAGATAAGAGGTCGTCTGAAAACGTTTGTCCCGTCCATACGCATCCGCCGAACTATGATTCCATCCGATTTCATTGACGAGCTTCTGGCCAAAGTCGATATTGTCGATATTATCGACGAGCAGGTTCCGCTGAAGAAGGGCGGGGCGAACTATATGGCTTGTTGTCCGTTCCACAAGGAAAAGACGCCGTCGTTTTCGGTCAGTCCGACCAAGCAGTTTTATCATTGTTTTAGTTGCGGGGCGCATGGTTCGGCGATTGGTTTTGTGATGGAACATCAGGGGCTGTCGTTTCCGGAGGCGGTGCAGTTTCTGGCTGACCGCGTGGGCATGGTCGTGCCGAAAGTGCGCGGGCAGAACGATAATCCTGAAGTCCGTGCCGAACGTAAGAAAAAACAGCAGACGCTGGAGGAAACGACGGCTGCGGCGGCTGATTTTTATGCGCAACAGTTGAAATTCAATCCGACGGCGAAGGCTTATTTGGACAAGCGCGGTTTGAGTGCGGAAGTCATCGCGCATTATGGTTTGGGCTACGCCCCCGACGGCTGGCAGCCTTTGGCGCAAGTGTTCCAACCGTACCCGAATACCGCGTTGGTGGATACGGGTATGGTGATTGACAACGAGGGGCGGCATTATGACCGTTTCCGTCATCGGATTATGTTTCCTATCCGCAATCCGCGCGGGCAGGTAATCGGTTTCGGCGGCAGGGTGTTGGACGACTCGAAGCCGAAATATTTGAATTCGCCTGATACGCCTCTGTTTGATAAAGGAAAAAACCTTTACGGATTGTATGAAGGTCGTGCTGCGGTTAAAGAAGCAGGGCGGATTTTGGTGGTCGAAGGCTATATGGACGTAGTCGCGCTGGCGCAGTTCGGCGTGGGCTACGGCGTGGCGGCTTTGGGTACGGCGACGACGGCGGAACACGTCAAAATCCTGATGCGGCAGGCGGACAGTATTTATTTCTGTTTCGACGGCGACAGCGCGGGTCGGAAAGCGGCTTGGCGCGCGCTGGAAAATGCGTTGCCGCAGTTGAAAGACGATAAATCGCTGCATTTTTTGTTCCTACCCGAAGAACACGACCCCGACAGCTACATCCGCGCCTACGGAAAAGCGCAATTTGAAGATGCGCTGTTGAATCAAAGCAAGCCCTTGTCGGAATATTTCTGGGAGCATCTTTCAGACGACCTCAATCTCAATACGCAGGAAGGTAAGGCGGAATTGGTGAAAACCAGTTCGCCGCTTTTGGCGCAAATCACCGCGCCGGCATTGGCTTATTTGTTGAAACAACGGCTTAGCGAGCTGGTCGGCATCGACCCCGACAATCTCGCCCAACTGCTGGGGCAGGAAGCACCGAAGCGGCACGTCAAACAAAAAAGCTACAAACTGCCTCCGATTTCCGTCAAACAGCCAGTCATGCTGACGCTGGTACAACGGCAAATCCGCAGCCTCTTGATAAATCCGGATTGGGCTGCATATATAGACCTGCCCGATTATGTGGCATTGGACGGCGATTTCGCCTGCCTTGCCAATCTCGCCGAAACCATTAAAAGCCATGCCGCCGTACCTGCTACCGCGCAGGTTTTAGAGTATATGCGTGGTTCTCCTTATGAAGAAACCGTGAACCAAATCTTCCAATCGACACTCTATTCTGAAGAAATGGAAGGCGAAGGTGAAGAAGACCGCGAAAACTTCCAAATCGGCATGAAGAAACTCCTTAACGAGTTAAAATACCAACAAATCGAAACCCTCAAGCAGAAAAGCCTGCAATCGGGTTTGAATGAAAATGAAAAAAAACTCTTGCTATCGATTTTGACGGCAAAGCAAAATTAAACGAACGGCAATCCCAGCCGAATCCAGCAACCTTCAGGACGTCAGAAAAGCATTGTCCCAAGCTGCGAATATGATCCCGCAGAACACCCGTTCCAAAGAGCTTTCAGACGACCTCAGAGTGATAATCCAACAGATTGACTTTAAATCGGTTATCACTCTGTTCCGCCTTCAGGTGCATCATGCAAACCGTCGGCACACCATCAGATCAAGAAAGTAATCCATGTCTAAAGACCAAAATCACGAAGACTATCAAGAACAGGACGACAACCGTCCGCTGACCCTCGAAGAGCAGCGCGCCCGTCTGCGCCAGCTCATCATCATGGGTAAGGAACGCGGCTACATCACTTATTCCGAAATCAACGACGCCTTGCCCGACGATATGTCCGATGCGGATCAAATCGACAACATCGTCAGCATGATTTCCGGCTTGGGTATCCAAGTTACCGAGCAGGCGCCTGACGCGGAAGACATTTTGTTGAGCGACAACGCCGCCGCCGTAACCGACGACGATGCCGTTGCCGAAGCCGAAGCTGCCTTGTCCAGCGCGGATTCCGAGTTCGGCAGAACCACCGACCCCGTGCGTATGTATATGCGTGAAATGGGGCAGGTTGACCTGCTGACCCGTGAAGACGAAATCATCATTGCCAAAAAAATCGAAAACGCCCTGAAAAACATGGTGCAGGCGATTTCCGCCTGTCCGGGCTCCATTGCAGAAATCCTTGCCCTGATCGAGCAAATCCGCAAGGATGAAATCCGCGTGGACGAAGTGGTTGAAGCCATCATCGACCCGAACGAAGTGTTGCTCAATGAATTGGGCTTGGGGCACTTGGAAAGTGCGTCAAACGACGACGATTCCGGCAGCAGCGATGAAGATGAAGCGGATGAAGACGAAGATGACGACGATTCCGGCAGCGACTCCGAAGCCATGTCTGCCGCCCATCTTGCCGAATTGAAGCAAAAAGTGCTGGATCATTTCGCCTTCATCGAAAGCGAATACGGCAAGATGATCAAAAAGCTGGAAAAACACGACAGCCGTCACCCGGATTATCTGGCACACCGCGACGCCATCGCCAACAAGCTCTTGGAAGTCCGTTTCGCCACCCGTCAAATCGAAAGCCTCAGCGGCAACCTGCGCAGCCGTGTCGAAAACATCCGCAAGCTTGAACGCGAAATCCGCGACATCTGCCTTGACCGCGTCCATATGGAACGCGACTACTTCATCCAAAACTTCCTGCCCGAAATCACCAACCTGAAATGGGTGGAAGAAGAAGTCGCCAAAGGCAGAGTCTGGAGCGACGCGCTCGACCGCTTCCGCCACGCCATCCTCGAAAAACAAACCGAGTTGGCGAACATGGAAAAAGAAACCCGCATTTCCATCGAAGAGCTGAAAGACATCAACAAAAACATGGTGTCGAGCGAAAAAGAAACCGCAGCCGCCAAGCAGGAAATGATTCAGGCAAACTTGCGCCTGGTGATTTCCATCGCCAAAAAATACACCAACCGAGGTTTGCAGTTCCTTGATTTGATTCAAGAAGGCAACATCGGCTTGATGAAGGCGGTCGACAAGTTCGAATACCGCCGCGGCTACAAATTCTCCACCTACGCGACATGGTGGATCCGCCAAGCGATTACCCGCTCGATTGCCGACCAGGCGCGCACCATCCGTATTCCGGTGCACATGATTGAAACCATCAACAAGATGAACCGCATCTCCCGCCAGTATCTGCAAGAAACCGGCGAAGAGCCCGATTCCGCCAAACTCGCCGAGTTGATGGAAATGCCGGAAGACAAAATCCGCAAAATCATGAAAATCGCCAAAGAGCCGATTTCGATGGAAACCCCGATCGGCGACGACGACGATTCGCACTTGGGCGACTTCATCGAGGATGCCAACAACGTCGCCCCTGCAGACGCCGCGATGTACACCAGCCTGCACGAAGTCACCAAAGAAATCCTCGAAAGCCTGACACCGCGCGAAGCCAAAGTCCTGCGTATGCGTTTCGGTATCGACATGAATACCGACCACACGCTCGAAGAAGTCGGCAAACAGTTTGACGTAACCCGCGAACGTATCCGTCAAATCGAAGCCAAAGCCCTGCGCAAACTGCGTCATCCGACCCGCAGCGACCGCCTCAGAAGCTTCCTCGACAGCGAAGACAGCAAATTGTAAAATAAAAAACCGCAGGTTCCATACCTGCGGTTTTTTATGGGTAAGAGGTCGTCTGAAATAGTGATTGTACGTTTTCAGACGACCTTTTGTGTTCATTACACTATGCTTGCTTAAAACCCATAGCGTGGGCTTTGCCCGCGAATAATAGGGAAAGTTTCAGCAGTTTTTTTGCTTATTATCTTCAGTTCTTTTACTCATCATCTTCGTGGGCAAAGCCCACGCTACAAGACTATCATTCTTGAATGGGCTGGCAATCAAAACATGGTTGCAAAAAAGGTCGTCTGAAAACCGGTTTCCCTGTTTTGAACCGCACCCCAAAAGTTGGACATCCCCTCCAACTCACAAGGTGCAGTTTTTTATGACCAAATATACATTACACTTTAAATACCAAGCCGTACTCCACTACCTGCATATACGCAGCCAGCAGCGTACCGCAGACCACTACGGCATCTCACGAACCCACCTGCGACGATGGATACGCGCCTATCAAGAAGGCGGCATCGGCGCACTCGAACATCCCCAATCCAAAACCATGACCCAACACCGCAAAAACCCCTTCATCGCCGACAAACCCGACCACGAAAAAACACAGGCAGAACTTATCGAAGAGTTGTGCTATATGCGCGCAGAGGTCGCCTACCTAAAGGAGTTAAAAGCCCTCAGCCAAAAGCGGACCGAAAAGGACAAAGCCAAACCGTCCAAACACTGAGGGCGCAACACCCGCTCAAATACCTGCTGCACATCGCAAACCTGCCCAAAAGCAGCTTTTACTACCACCACCAAGACCGGCCCAATCCCGACGCAGCCGACAAAGCCCTCCTTGTCGAAACCTACCGACGACATAAAGGACGCTACGGGCAAAGGCGCATTGCCGCAGCATTGGATTGGAACCGCAAAAAAGCAGCTCGGTTGATGAGGCAGTTGGGGCTGAAAGCCAAAATACGGGCGAAAAAAGCCTACCGCCATCCCGCCATGGGCGAAATATCGGAACACCTCCTCAAACGCCGGTTCAAAGCCCGAAAGCCCAACGAAAAATGGCTGACCGACGTGACCGAACTCAAAGGGAGCGACGGCAAACTGTACCTCTCGCCAATCTTGGACTTGTTCAACCGCGAGATCGTCGCCTACGCCATGAGCCGCAGAGCCGACAGCGAAATGGTGAAGGAAATGCTCGAAAAAGCCGCACCCCGGCTGACCGGCGAAGGAACGATGCTGCATTCCGACCAGGGCGTGCTGTACCGTACGGCGGGGTATAGGGAATTGCTTGCGGAGCATTCCATGGTTCAAAGCATGTCGCGTAAGGCGAACTGTTGGGACAATGCGCCGATGGAAAGCTTCTTTGCGGTGTTGAAGACGGAGTGTTTCTATAACGCAGGAGAATTGACGGTGGACGAATTGATGAAACAGATAGATGACTATATGGATTACTAAAACCGGGAGCGTTGCAGTCTGAAATTGAAAAAGCTGAGTCCTGTCGCATACAGAACCCAGCTTGCACAGAGCGCCTGAAAAGGCTTTTATGAGTGTCCAAGATTTGGGGGCCAGTTCATACCGGATTCTGCTTTTCAGACGACCTTTATGGTTGGCAGGAAGATAGCCTTTCCAAGCCTGACGTTTAACGCCACGCGGCGACAAACTCGTTCCAATGCTGCTTGTCCTGAGCCTGTCCGGTCAGGTAATGCTTCAGCCGTTTGACTTCCACTTCATACTCATCCGCGTCCAAAGCGCCGCTCATCAGGCGGAAGCGTAGGAACATTAAATAAGTGTTTGCCGCATCGGTTTCGCAATAATCGCGGATGTCTTTCAGACGACCTGCGTGGAACGCCTCCCAAACTTTACTGCCGTCCATGCCCAGTTTGCCGGGGAAACCGCAAAGTTTCGCCATATCGTCCAGCGGCACATTGGCACGCGGTTGGTACAGGGCGAGCAGGTCCATCAGGTCGCAATGGCGGTTGTGGTAGCGGCTGATGTAGTTGTTCCACTTGAAATCGCGGCTGTCGCCGAAATCGCCTTCGCCCATATCCCAATAACGCGCCGCCGCAATGCCGTGTATCAGCGCGCGGTAATGCAGGACGGGCAGGTCGAAGCCGCCGCCGTTCCAACTGACCAATTGCGGCGTATGGCTTTCGATAAGGTCGAAAAACTTGGCGATCATTTCCTCTTCGCTGTCGTTTATTTCGCCTATGGTGCCGACATGGATTTTGTCCTGCCCCCAACGCATACAGCAGGAAATGGCGACCACTTGGTGTAAGTGGTGTTGCATAAAATCAGAGCCGTTTTGGGCGCGGCGTTTCTGCTGGGCGAACAAGACCACCTCGTCGTCCGGCAAAGAGGCAGGCAGGTCGTACAACAGGCGGATGCCGTTCACATCAGGTACGGTTTCGATATCGAAAGCCAAAATCGGGGTCATGGGCGACTCCTCAAATTCAATCAAAACAGATTAAAACAGACAACAGGATAACGGCATTGTGGCATGTTTCCGCATTTATTGACAGTCAAATCACACCGCCGCCCCGCCATTCCATCTGCCTGTACACCTACCCAAAACACCGTCAAAACAGTAAAATCCCTCTTTTATCCCAATCCGAAACATAAGCCATGCTCACCTTCCAACAAATCATCTTCAAACTGCAAACATTCTGGGCAGACAAAGGCTGCACCGTCATCCAACCTTTCGACATGGAAGTCGGCGCCGGCACATCTCACCCCGCCACCTGCCTGCGCGCGCTCGGCCCCGAGCCTTGGTTTGCCGCCTACGTCCAACCCAGCCGCCGCCCCAAAGACGGCCGCTACGGCGACAACCCCAACCGCCTGCAACACTATTACCAATTCCAAGTCGCCCTCAAACCCGCCCCCGCCAATATCCAAGACCTCTATCTCGACTCCCTGCGCGAATTGGGCATAGACCCCAAAGTCCACGACATCCGCTTCGTCGAAGACGACTGGGAAAACCCCACCCTCGGCGCATGGGGCTTGGGCTGGGAAGTCTGGTTAAACGGCATGGAAGTAACCCAGTTTACCTACTTCCAACAAGTCGGCGGCATCGACTGCACCCCTGTACTCGGCGAAATCACCTACGGCATCGAACGCTTGGCGATGTACCTGCAAGGCGTGGAAAACGTCTATGACCTCGTTTGGGCAAAAACGCTCGACGGTAATACAGTAACTTACGGCGACGTTTACCACCAAAACGAAGTCGAACAATCCACCTACAACTTCGAATACAGCGATGCCGACTGGCTGCTGCGCCAGTTCAACGACTACGAAGCGCAAGCCAAACGCCTGCTCGCCGAAGAAAACGCCAGCCTCGCCCTGCCCGCCTACGAGCTGGTCCTCAAAGCCGGACACACCTTCAACCTATTAGACGCACGCGGCGCCATTTCAGTGACCGAACGCGCCACCTACATCGGCCGCATCCGCGCCCTCAGCCGCACCGTGGCGCAGAAATACGTCGAAAGCCGCGAGAAACTGGGCTTCCCGTTGATTAAAAAATAACGATACGTCGTCTGAAACAGGTTTTCAGACGACCTTTATTGCGTATCCATTAATACAGGCCGTACGGCATATGCAGGCTTTATAAGCAGGGCCTACGGACAAACAGAAAGTCTCACATGACAACCCAAACCCTTTTAATCGAACTCCTTACCGAAGAACTCCCCCCTAAAGCCCTGAATAATCTAGGCAACCACTTCGCCGCTTCTGTTGCCGAAGGCTTGGAAAAAGCGCAACTGATTGACGGCGCAGCCGAATTTACCGCCTACGCCTCGCCGCGCCGTTTGGCCGTTCAAATCAAAAATGTTAAAACCGTGCAAGCCGATCAGAAAATCGTGAAAAAAGGCCCTGCTGTAGCGAATGCCATGAAAGACGGTGCGCCGACCAAGGCTTTGGAAGGTTTTGCGCGCGGTGCTGGCGCGAAAATCGAAGACCTGACCATCGTCCACGACGGCAAGCAGGATGTGTACGCCTACGAATACGTCCAAACCGGCAAACCGTTGGGCGAACTTTTAGAAGACATTATCAATCAAGCCGTTAAGAAACTGCCGATTCCGAAAGTGATGCGTTGGGGCAGCAGCACGTTTACCTTCGTGCGTCCCGTTCACGGGCTAGTTGTGCTGCACGGCGGCGACATCGTGAACGTCAGCGTTTTGGGTTTGCAAAGCGGCAATCAAACTTTGGGACACCGCTTCCTTTCCAGCGGCGAAATCACCATTGAAAACGCCGACAGCTACGCCGCACAAATGCGCGAGCAAGGCAAAGTCGTCGCTTCGTTTGCCGAGCGCAAAGCCGCGATTCAGACAGCCTTGAACGAACAGGCAGGTCGTCTGAAAGCCACCGTTGCCGCCGATGAAGCCCTGTTGGACGAAGTCACCGCGCTGGTCGAATACCCCGTTGTTTTGGAAGCCGGTTTTGAAGAACATTTCCTCGCCGTGCCGCAGGAATGCCTGATTCTGACCATGCAGCAAAACCAAAAATACTTCCCGCTGCTCGACCAAAACGGCAAGCTGATGAACCGCTTCCTGCTGGTCTCCAACCTGCAAACCGAAGACCCGTCGCACATCATCCAAGGCAACGAACGCGTTTTGCGCGCGCGCCTGTCTGATGCCGAGTTTTTCTACAAGCAAGACCAGAAAGCGACTTTGGAAAGCCGCCTGCCCAAGCTGGCAAACGTGGTTTATCACAACAAAATCGGTTCGCAGGCCGAACGCATCGAACGCCTGCAAAGCATTGCCGCCCACATCGCCAAAGCACTGGGCGCGGATGCCGCCGCAGCCGAACGCGCCGCGCGTTTGGCAAAAGCCGACTTGGTGACCGAAATGGTCGGCGAGTTCCCTGAACTGCAAGGCACGATGGGCAAATACTACGCCCGCTTGGACGGAGAAACCGAAGAAATCGCCGAAGCCGTCGAGCAACACTACCAACCGCGTTTCGCCGGCGACAATCTGCCGAACGGCAAAGTCGCTACTGCCGTTGCACTTGCCGACAAACTGGAAACCTTGGTCGGCATTTGGGGCATCGGTCTGATTCCGACCGGCGACAAAGACCCCTACGCCCTGCGCCGCGCCGCCTTGGGTATTTTGCGGATGCTGATGCAGTATGGTTTGGACGTAAACGAGCTAATTCAGACGACCTTCGACAGCTTCCCCCAAGGTTTGCTCAACGAGAAAACGTCGTCTGAAACCGCCGACTTCATGCAGGCGCGCCTTGCCGTATTGCTGCAAAACGACTATCCGCAAGACATCGTCGCCGCTGTACTCGCCAAACAGCCGCGCCGCTTAGACGATTTGACCGCCAAACTGCAAGCCGTTGCCGCGTTCAAACAACTGCCCGAAGCCGCCGCGCTCGCCGCCGCCAACAAACGCGTGCAGAACCTGCTGAAAAAAGCCGATGCCGCGCTGGGCGAAGTCAATGAAAGCCTGCTGCAACAGGAAGAAGAAAAAGCCCTGTACGCCGCCGCACAAGGCTTGCAGCCGAAAATCGCCGCTGCAGTCGCCGAAGGCAATTTCCAAACCGCCTTGTCCGAACTGGCTTCCGTCAAACCACAAGTCGATGCCTTCTTCGACGGCGTGATGGTGATGGCTGAAGATCCCACCGTAAAACAAAACCGCCTGAACCTGCTGAACCGCTTGGCAGAGCAGATGAACGCAGTAGCCGATATTGCGCTCTTGGGCGAATAATATATAGCCGTAAACAAAGGTCGTCTGAAAACGGGCAAGCAGCTTCGCCAACGTTTTCAGACGACCTTTTTGATTGTTTCAGGTTCGCGGTTGTGGGGTAGGGAGACAGGTAACGGATTTATATAGCGAATTTATTTCGTTTTCGAGATTGGCTCTACCATTTTCGTGCAAGTGGAAATCCAAAGATTAGAAATCTTGAATATCTAAATATTTTTTGAAAAAAAAAACTAAAATAGAGATTTTCGCCTGAACAAGGGATGACAATGGTGATACAACGTGGACTTTGCTTTCAAAAGTTATGGAAAAAAGCTTTTAAAGTTTCGGCATAATTTGCTGATAAAGTTTGTGCCACAAGTTTTGGTTTGCTGGACAGCATATAGTTTGACAAGTTTGTTCTAAAAATCATCAACCCAATGCCTGCATATGATTTTCAAAAAAACGTCGTCTGAAAATTTTTCAGACGACGTTTTTATATTTCATCGTTCAATGGCGTTATTCTGCCGTATCAGAAGCAGCCTCTTTTTGTTCCTTGATTGTCTCCAATGCGGCAAGTTGTTCGGCGACACCTTGTTCGATTTTGGACAGGCTGGCGGATTTTGCTTCGTGGTAGGCTTCTTCTAAGGCATAGCTGAAGCCGATATCGTCTGTACCGCCGTGGCTTTTGATGACGATGCCGCGCAGGCCGAGCAGAATCGCGCCGTTGAACTTGCGCGGATCCAGTTTGCCTTTCAGACCTTTCAGGGCGGGGAGAGCGGCGACGGCGGCCATTTTGTTGAACAGGTTGCGTTGGAATTCCTGACGGATGGCTCCGCTCATGAATTTGACCGCGCCTTCGATGGTTTTGAGCATGATGTTGCCGACAAAGCCGTCTGCGACAATCACGTCGGCTTCGCCATATAGGACGCCATTGCTTTCGATGTTGCCGATGAAATTCAGTTTGCTGCTTTTGAGCAGTTTGAAGGTTTGTTTGACGGTGTCCGTGCCTTTGATGTCTTCGGTGCCGACGTTCAGCAGGCCGACGCGCGGGCTGCCTTTTTGCGGGTAGAGGGCTTGGAAGAGTTCGTTGCCGATGATGGCGAACTGTACGAGCTGCTCGGGCGTGCAGTCGACGTTTGCGCCCAAATCGAGGGCGAGGGTCAGGTGTTCGCTGTCGGAAGGCAGGAATTTGGCGATGGCGGGGCGGTCGATGCCGGGAATGGTTTTGAGGACGAAGCGGGCGGTCGCCATGAGCGCGCCGGTGTTGCCGGCAGAGACGGCGGCTTGCGCGGTGCCTTCTTTGACTTGGTTGATGGCAATGCGCATGGAGGAGTCTTTTTTATTTTTCAGGGCAAGCTGAGGGGCTTCGTCCATGCCGACGACTTCGGAGGCGTGGAGCACGGTAATGCGCTCCATCGGCGCGTTGGCTGCGGAGAGGGCTTGGCGGACGGCGGATTCGTCGCCGACCATAATGAGGTGTACGTCTTGCTGCTGTTTCAAAAAGGCAAGGGCACCGGGGACGGTAACTGCGAGACCTGAGTCGCCGCCCATGGCATCTACGGCCAATGTAATCATGTTGTTCTCCGGTTTGTGCTGTGAAGCGGAAGAGGGACGGTGTCGGCTGCCTCTGTGGGTTTGTTCGGCTTCACAGTCGGTTTCAGACGACCTTTTTGCGATACGCGGTACGGGGTCGTCTGAAAAGGGGTGTATGTGTGGTCGGGGGCTTCGGATTGAAGGGTTGCGTTCCACATTCTAATGCGTTTTATGAAGATGCGCTGAAAAGAGGCAAAATCTCGTTTTGTCGGTGTTCTACGGATTTTGCTTTTGCCGTTTCGGGAGAAGGCGGACTTCTCCGTCGCGGGCTTATTTTTTGCCTTCGGCGGCAAGGCGGTTGTGTTCGTCGATGTCGAGTGCGTCCCAAGGGTAGTTGATCCACCAGTCTTCTACGGTAAGGCCGCTGAAGTAGGGGATGCCTTCGGGGATTTTGCCGACTTTGGCTTTGATTTTTTCGTGCAGGACGGCAACACCGATGGTGCCGAAATCTTCTTTTTGCAACTCGGTCAGGCAGAATTCCATGGTCACGCGGCTGTCGTCGACTTCATCGACTACGAGCACATTCTTGCCTTTCAACGCGTCAGGCACGGGGTCGAGCCATTGGACTTTTTTGACTTCTTCCGTCACCTGTCCTTCGTTGTCGCTGTCGTAATAGGCGGTGGTTACGGCGTAAATCGGGATTTCCAGAAAGCAGCGCAGCATACGGGCGGGGATGAAGCCGCCGCCGCCGATGGCGATCATGGCATCGTATTTGACGCCGGAGTTTTGGATTTTTTCCGCCAACGCTTTGATAACGCGGTGGATGTCGTCGTAGGTGTACCAGATTTTCTGTTTCATGGCGATTCCCGATTGGATTGGGTGTATCAGTTTGAACTGTGAGGATTTCGTGCCGAGTGTTGAGATGGATTCAGGCATGCAGTCGGGCAGTTCGGATGTAATGTAAAAAAGCCAGCATTGCATGGCAATATTCTGGCTTTTTCAGTCAGTCGAATAAGATTATTCGCCTTTGGCTTTCACTACTTTACGACCGCGGTACATGCCGTTGGGGGAAATGTGGTGCGGGCGGTGTACTTCGCCGGTTACGCTGTCAACAGACAGAGAAGGCGCGGTCAAAGCGTCGTGAGAGCGGTGCATACCGCGTTTAGAAGGGGATTTTTTGTTTTGTTGAACGGCCATTTCAAGCTCCTAGATAAATAAAACTGTGTCCTGGTTAACTGCTTTTCAAACCTGCTAAAACAGCAAAAGGGTTGGGTTTGTCCTGATTGACTTGTTCCAGCGCGGCGTTGTCGCAGTTTTCGTGGCGCGGGGAGAAGGGGAGCGACATTAGGATTTGGTCTTCCACCAACCTGCGTACGTCGAGTTCTTTCTCAATCGGCATGCCTTCCAACTCTTCGTCGGCAAGCATTGCTTCATCCAAGTCCTCTTCATTGGCGAACAAAACAATGCGGCTGGTTTCGTCGAGCGTAAACGGTATGGGGCGGATACATCGTTGGCAAATCAGCGGCATATCGGCTTTGACGTTTAAATCGAGAAACAAACGCTGCAGTCGGTCGCGTCCGCCGCTCAGCGTAAACGACACTTTGGTCTGTTTGTCGGCCGGATAATCGTGCGAACGGACTCGTTCGTCCAATTCCTCAAGCAGGAAGCTGCCTTGCAGGGTCTGCTTTTCGGAGGCGAAAACTTCTGGGTCAATCAAATTAGGGTCTGACATAAACGGGGTATGATATAATTTCGACAGTCTAACGTCAATATTTTTAAGCAAAATATGAATGCAAAACTGCCTTTGATATTGGGTTCGGGTTCGGTGTTCCGCCGCGCGCAGCTTGAGCGTTTGGGTATTGATTTCCAAACTGTCGCGCCTGATTTCGACGAAACGCCTGCTGCGGGTGAAAACGCGGCGGATACTGCCTTGCGTTTGGCGGAAGGGAAGGCGCGTTCGCTGGCGGCTCGATTTCCTGCCGCGTTGGTGATCGGTGCGGACCAAGTGGCGTGGTGCAATGACCGCCAGTTGGGCAAGCCGATGAACGTCGCAAATGCACAACAAATGCTCAGGGATTTGAGCGGCAGAAAGATTGAATTTTACAGCGCAATCGTGCTTTTGAATACTGCTTCGGGCCGTATTCAGCGTCATGTCGATAACACGTCGGTCTTGATGCGCGCGCTGACAGACGGGCAGATTGAGCGTTATCTGGCGCGCGAGCCGGACGCGGTTTACTGCGCGGGTGCGGCGAAGAGCGAGGGCTTGGGCGCGGCGTTGCTGGAGCGCATAGACAGCAGCGACCCGAACGCGCTTATCGGTTTGCCCATCTTCAAACTGGTCGAGTTTTTAAAAAACGAAGGCGTAGAAATCATTTAGGTCGTCTGAAAACAGCCGTATGACGGTTTCAGACGACCTTCCGTATAGGAAACCCATCATGTCCCCGATTCTTTACCTGATTCCCACCCCTTTGGGTGCGCCCGATACCCCCTGCCTGCTGCCGCACGAACAGACGCAGATTACCGGCTTGACCGATTTCGTAGTTGAGGCCGAAAAAACCGCCCGCGCACATCTGAAACATTTGGGCATCACGACTCCCATCCGCGAGCTAAACCTGCAAACCCTCAACGAACACACCGACCTGAAAACCCTGCCCGAGCTTTTGAAACCTTTGCAGGAAGGGCGCAGCATGGGCATTCTCAGCGAAGCAGGCTGTCCCGCGGTTGCCGATCCCGGCGCGAATCTGGTGGCGTTGGCGCACCGACACGACTATGAAGTCCGTCCGCTGGTCGGCCCGTCCAGCCTGTTGCTGGCGTTGATGGCGTCAGGGGCGAACGGGCAGAATTTCGCGTTTAAAGGCTATCTGCCGTCGGAGAAAAGTGAGCGTATCGCCGCTTTGAAGAGCTTGGAGCAGCGTTCCCGTCAGCAAAACGAAACCCAGATTTTTATCGAAACGCCTTACCGCAACGATGCGCTGCTCGCCGACGCACTGGAAACCTTGTACCCTGAAACCCGCCTCTGCACCGCAACCGACCTGACTTTGCCGACACAGGAAATCATCAGCCAAACCGTTGCTGCTTGGCGGAAAATGAAAACGCTACCGAATTTGAAAAAACGCCCGACGATATTTGTGTTGCACGCGGGCTAGGGGCGGGCGGTTTGTCGGATTAGCCCGCCATACTGGGAAAGGTCGTCTGAAAATCTTGTATACAAGGTTTTCAGACGACCTTTGCTTTATCTAAAGCTTATCCCTGCTTCAACATCATGCTGCCCATTTGACCCAGCCCATCGCCCAAGTCAGCAGAATCAATCCGCCGAAGACGATACGGTAGTAGGCAAACGGAACGTAGTTTTTGCTGGACACGAATTTCAGCAGCGATTTAATCGCCAAGAGGCCTGCCAAGAAGGCGGCGATGAAACCGACGGCAATCAGGCCGACATCTTGCAAAGTAAAAAGTTTGTAGTTTTTCAATACGTCATAGCCGGTAGCGGCAATCATCATCGGCACGGCGAGGAAGAAAGAAAATTCGGTCGCAGCTTTGCGCTCGATGCCCCACAGCATACCGCCAATAATCGTACTGCCCGAACGCGAAGTCCCCGGCACCAGCGCGCACACTTGGGCGCAACCGACCACAAGCGCATCAATCGGACGCATTTCATCCACGCTTTTGACTTTCGGCTTGATTGTGCTTTGGCGTTTTTCGACCCATAAAATAAAAAATCCGCCCAATACCAACATGGTGGCGACGGTAATTGGGTTAAATAAATATTCTTTAATTTGTTTGCTGAACAGCAAACCTACGACTGCGGCAGGTACAAACGCGACGGCAAGGTTCAACACGAAGCGGTTGGCGGCACGGTCTTTACCCAGTCCGGACAAAACGGAAGTGAAACGCTGACGGTATTCAAAAATCACGGCAAGTACCGCGCCCAGTTGGATGGCGATTTCAAATACTTTGCCGTTGCTGTGGAAATTGAGCAAGTCGCCCAATACAATCAAGTGGCCGGTACTTGAAATCGGCAGAAATTCCGTCAAACCTTCCACAATGCCCATAATCAGGGCTTTTAATAAAGTTAAAATGTCCATATTGCTTTCTTTTTTGGTTTTCAGACGACGTTTGCCTGTCTGGATTTCAGGATAAAGCGGTATCAGAATCAGAAAACTGCTGCGGGATGGCGGTGTTTGCACCATCCCTCAGCAGTATCGTTTTTATGGATTTTATAGTGGATTAACTTTAAACCAGTACGGCAAGGCGAGGCAACGCCGTACTGGTTTAAAGTTAATCCACTATACGCCGCCCAAAACAAACAGACAGTTCGGAAACCGTCTTATCTTTAGCGATCATTCCGAAACTGTCTGGATAAATTCCGTCAGCGCGCGGCTTTAGAAGCTGCTTTGCCGCCGGAACGCTCTTGGCGGACTTTGTTAATCAGCTCGCCTATGGTTTTCTGCCCATTCTCCCAATCGCTGCTGAATATGACCCGATATTTGCCGCCGACGATGACGTCCGGCGTACCTTCGATACGGTAAGTCTCGGTCAGGCTTTGCATTTTTTTAGCGGCTGCGAGGCTCGCGGGTGCGTCGTATGCGGCAATCAGTTTTTTGCTGTCAAAGCTTTTTTGTGCCGCCGCCCAGCTTTTGAAAGTGGCGGTATCCGCCAAATTGATTTTCTGTTCGTGTACGGCTTTGAAAATAGCGGGGTTTGCCTGATACTTCAAACCCGAAGCGTTAACCGCTGCAGCAACCCGCGCCAAGCCCAACATTTCAGGCATCCAGACGACGTGTTCGGTACGCAGGTAAACATCTTTCGGGAAAGTTTTGCTGTATGACAGCAAGACGGGATCAAAGTTTTGGCAATGTACGCAGAAATAGCCGAAAAATTCCAAAACTTCGATTTTGGATGCGTCTTGTTGCGGAATCGGTTTTTTCAAAACCGTGTAATCCACGCCTTCGACCGCAGCCTGCGCACTTGCGGAAAAGGCAAGCACGAGACTGAGGAGTACGGCTGCCGGTTTGATTGTCCGTTTCATTGCCGCCTCCTTATTGAGCCGAACGCATCAGGCTGTTGATATTGTGTTTTTGCAAGTCTTTCTGAATGTTTTTCGCGGCTTCAGACGACATGCTGTTGCTTTGTACGCGGTAAACGGTTTTGTCGCCGTTGGTGCGCTCGACCACTTTGGACGAAATGCCCAGCATGGCGAGTTTGGCACGTTGCGCGTCGGCGCTGTTGCGGTCGGCGTACGAACCCATTTGCAGGATGACTTTTTTACCGCCTTCTGCTGCTTTGGTCTCAGCTTTAGCATTGTCGGCTTTGGCGGATGATTTTTCCGCGTCGGCTTTCTTCGCTTCTTTCGCCGCACCTTTATTCGCTTCCTGACGGGCTTTTTCGATGCTGCCGCTATTCAAGATTTGTTCGGGAGTCGGTTTGTTGGTTTTTTTAGCAGTTTCGGTTTTTTTGGCTTCGGCGGCTTTCTTCTCTGCCGCTTTTTTCTCGGCAAGTTTGCGCTCGGCGCGCGCTTTTTGTTTGTCGGTCAACTCAGCTGCCTTTTGGGCTTTATCGGCGGCCTCTTTGTCGGCTTTGGCTTTTTCGGCGCGTTTTTTCGCAAGCTCTGCCTTTTTCTCGGCAAGTTTTTGTTTCAACTCGCGTTCGGCAGCATCTTGGTCTTCTTTTTCAGCTTCGCGCAGGGCTTTTTCAGCCTCGCGGGCTTCATCTTCTGCTTCGCGGACGGCACGTTCTTTTTCCGCTTTTTCTTTGTCTGCGCGCTCTTTGTCGGCTTTGGCTTTATCTGCCTTTTCTTGCGCTTCTTTCTCAGCGCGTTCTTTTTCTTTGGCTGCGGCATCGTCGTCAGCCTCGCTGCGTTTCACCTCAGGCTTGGTCTCTTCGGTCGGACGCTCTTTCTCTACGGGAACAACGACAGGCGGTTCTTCCGTTTCAGGCTTGGCTTCAGGCTTAGCCTCAGGTTTGGATTTTTCCTGCGGCTTGAGGATTTCAGGCTCGGTTTGCTGTTTTTGCGGCTCGGTCGCGCCTTTAAAGGCGTTCGGCGTGTCTTGATTCAGAAAATACAGGATACCCCCGATCACGCCGGTAGCGAGGAGGAGGCCGAAGAAAAAGCCGAAAAGGCCTTTGCCGTATTGAGTGTTCTTATTCATGAGATACCTATATTGATGATGCCGTTCAGACGACCTTTTGGCGGCAGATGAATCTGCTGCTGCCATCGGCAGGGACGGGTCATTTTATCAATATCCTTTATATTGGGCAAAAATGCGCCATTTGTTTACATGCTTTTTACGAAAACCGCCGTGATGTTAGGACGTGCTGACAATTTATCAAAAACAGATTTTTTCTGATAAAACAGAATATTCCGCATTTCAAACACCAGCAGGACCTAATACGTCTGAGTTTTTTACCTTAAATTTTCCGTTTTCAGTATTCAAGGTCGTCTGAAAAATCTTACAACGCGCGGCGGAAGCTGACGGCTTTCAAAACGTGGCTTCTGCCGACTTCTTCATCTCCCGCCAAATCTGCCAGCGTACGCGCCACGCGCATGATGCGGTGGAAACTGCGGGCGGAGAGTGAAAGTTTTTCCAACAGGTTGCCCAAGGCTTCCTGCGCTTCTTTTTGGATGCGTGCGGACGTGTCGAGTTCACTGACGCTCAAGGCGGCATTCACTTTGCCTTGCCGCGCGTATTGTTTGTCGCGGGCGGCGATCACGCGCGCCAACACGACGGCGCTGCTTTCTCCTGCTTCCTGCTGCATCAGTTCGGCGGCGGACAGGCTCGGAACTTCGATGGTCAAATCGATGCGGTCGAGCAGCGGGCCGGAAATTTTGCTGCGGTAACGTGCGACACTTTCGGGCGTGCAGCGGCAGGGTTTGACGGGATGCCCGAGATAACCGCAAGGACAAGGGTTCATGGCGGCGACAAGCTGAAATTTGGCGGGATAGACGGCTTGACGCGCCGCGCGGGAAATGTGGATTTCGCCGTTTTCCAACGGTTCGCGCAAAACTTCCAAAACTTTGCGATCAAACTCGGGCAGCTCGTCCAAAAATAAAACGCCGTGATGCGCCAATGAAATCTCGCCCGGACGCGGGTCGGAACCGCCGCCGACCATGGCTGCCGAGCTGGCGCTATGGTGCGGGCTGCGGAAAGGACGGTGGCTGTCGAGTTGTTGCTGATGATTGGGCAGGAGCGAACGCAAAGCCCATACTTCGACCAATTCGTCTTCGGTCAAAGGCGGCAGGATGCCGGGCAGCCGTTGGGAAAGCATGGATTTGCCCGTTCCCGGCGGCCCCATCATTAAGAGGCTGTGTCCGCCCGCGGCAGCGATTTCCAAAGCAAGGCGGGCGGTGTGTTGACCTTTGACATCGATGAGGTCGGGCAGTTTGTCGTTTTCAGACGACCTCTGCGGAACTTGGCAGGCGGTTTGCGCCAAGGGTTCGATGCCGTTCAAATGGGCAGCGACTTCACCCAACGAACGCGCACCGTAAACGGTAATGCCGCGCATCACGGCGGCTTGTTCCGCGTTTTCCTGCGGCAGGACGAAAGAGCGTCCTGCCTGCATACCCTGCCACGCCATCGCCAACGCGCCGCGCACGGGGCGCAACATGCCGGAAAGCGCCAATTCGCCGGCAAACTCGTATTGCGCGAGCTTTTCGGGTGCGATTTGTCCGGATGCGGCGAGGATACCCAACGCAATCGGCAGGTCGAAACGTCCCGATTCTTTAGGCAGGTCGGCAGGGGCTAGGTTGACGGTGATTTTTTTGGCTGGGAAGTCGAAACCGCTTTGGATGATGGCGGCGCGCACGCGGTCGCGGCTTTCTTTGACTTCGGTGTCGGGCAGTCCGACGATGTTGAAATGAGGCAGGCCGTTGGCAAGGTGGGCTTCCACTTCGACCAACGGCGCATTCATGCCGCTCAAGGCGCGGCTGTAAACCAAGGCAAGCGACATGTTTCAGACGACCTTATTCGCCGGCTTCGGTTTGCTGTTTGATTTCTTCGACGGCTTCTTGGGCTGCGGCTTGCGCGGCTTCCAATGCGGTCTGCTCAGGCTCTTGCGCGGCTTCAAGTTTTGCCAGACGCTCTTCCAGCTCGACCAATTTGGTGCGGGTTTTGATCAAAACCTGCTGCTGGATGTCGAATTCTTCGCGCGTAACCAAATCCATGCGGTTGAACGCGCTTCCGAGCATGGCTTTGACGTTTTTCTCCATGTCTTTGGCGGGGCTGTTGGCGATGGTTTCGCTGATTTTTGCGCTGACTTCTTCAAAGAGTTGTTTGCCGAACATAATCCGTATCCTTTATATCAGAATATATAAAATTCAAGCGGCTATTGTATAAGGAAAAAGGTCGTCTGAAAACGGGTATAGCAGGCTTGCCTAGCTGTAATCCGTGTTTCAGACGACCTCGGTAATGAGTATAAAAGTAGCGTGGGCTTTCCCTGCGAAAAATATATCGGTCTATTCTGTTTCTTGGGCGAAGCCCATGCTGAGGTTGAGGTGCGCGTTTTATTCAAATCCATAATAAAAGGTCGTCTGAAAATGCGGGTAGCGAGTTTTTTAAAACTACTATTTCGTTTTCAGACGACCTTTTGAATAGGTACGTTTTAATCAAACAGCAAAATCAGAAGCAAAGTAACCGCAATCACGCCCAGCCACATGCTTTGCCGCTGCTGCACTTTGACCAAATGGATATAGGCATCGCGCATTTCCTGCTGGCGGTTTTCGTCAACCAGCGCATTGATTTTGCGCGGAAGGGAAGGGATGATTTGTGCCCAGTCGGGGGCTTCGTTTTTAAGGTTGCGTAAAAAGGCTTTGGGGCCGACCTGTTCGTTCATCCATTTTACCAAAAACGGTTTGGCGGTTTTCCACAAGTCCAAATCGGGATCAAGCTGCCGTCCCAAGCCTTCGATGTTGAGCAGCGTTTTTTGCAGCAGCACAAGCTGCGGTTGGATTTCGACATTGAAGCGGCGGCTGACTTCAAATAGGCGCATCAGTACCAAGCCGAAGGAAATCTGCGAAATCGGTTTGTTGAACACCGGCTCACACACGGCTCGGACGGCGGCTTCCAATTCTTCCGCGCGCGTGTCGGCGGGCACCCAGCCCGATTCGATGTGGGCGGTGGCGACGCGGTGGTAATCGCGGTTGAAAAAAGCGAGGAAGTTGATGGCGAGATAGCGTTTGTCGTAATCGGTCAACGTGCCGACGATGCCGAAGTCGAGGGCGATGTAGCGGTTGTCGGCGGCGACCAAAATGTTGCCGGGGTGCATATCGGCATGGAAAAAGCCGTCGCGGAAGACTTGCGTGAAGAAGATTTCCACGCCGTAATCGGCAAGTTTGTGCAAATCGATGCCGTCGGCTTTGAGTTTGGCGATTTCCGATACGGGCGTGCCGTCCATCCATTCGATGGTCAGCACGTCGCTGGTGCAGTAGTCGTAAAACACTTTAGGCACAATCAGCATATCGCTGTTTTGGAAATTGCGTCCGAGCTGGCTGGCATTGGCGGCTTCGCGCATCAAGTCCAACTCGTCATGCAGATATTTGTCGAATTCCGCCACTACTTCGCGCGGTTTCAAACGCTTGCCGTCGGCAAACAGACGCTCGACCCAAGCCGTACCGAAGCGCATCAGCGACAAATCCTGTTCGATTACGGGCAAAAGGTTGGGGCGCAAAACTTTGACCGCCACTTGTTCGCCCGAATGCAGGCGGGCTTTGTGTACTTGGGCGATGGACGCGCTGGCGACGGGCTCGGTTTCAAATTCCGCGTACAGCGTTTCGATGGATTGCCCCAGCGATTTTTCGATTTGCTCCCGTGAAAGCTGAGCGTCAAACGGCGGCACTTTGTCTTGCAGCTTTGCCAGTTCGACCGCGTAATCATGCGGAATCAAATCGGGGCGCGTGGACAGAACCTGTCCGAACTTGATGAAAATCGGTCCTAAGCTCTCCAATGCCAAACGAAGTCGCACGGCAGGCGGTTCGTTTTCAAATTCAGACGACTGCGGCAGCATTTTCAACAGCGTCCGCGCCCAGCCCGGACGGACAAGCGCGGCAAACAGCTCGGCGAGGTGGTAGAGGTAAAGCGTGCGGAGGATGGTTTTGATGCGTTTGAGCCGTTTCATGACGATATATTGATATTGCGCGACAGTCGGTAATGCGGGAATTATATAGGAAACGGCAGGCCGTTGGCGGGCTGGTTTTTGAAAATGTCGTCTGAAAATGAAGCAAGGTAGTTTTAAGGCGGAATTTGGGTTGATCCGTTTTAGGTGTTGTTTAACTACTGAAAAATTGTACGGATTGTTTGGGTATTAGGAAAGATAGTTTCAGGGCTTAAAAACAAGATTTTTTAATGGATTTTCATAATATTCTGTTTTACATGGTATTTTGGTTGGCGCATCTGCATTGTGCGGTGAACCTGTTTCCGCTGCCTTTGCAAGTGGAAGTTTTTACGGTATGCTGGATTGGATTATTTACAAATCAATAGGATTTGTTTACTTATCTTGTTGTAATTGAAAATGATTTGTTCCGCGTGTCAGTAAAAGCGCGAGAATTCCCGCTGTATTTTAATTAGAAAAATGTTTGGGCATGGATTGCCTGCAATTTCATCAGCCCGTGATTTTGAAGTTTTAGATGAGGAATAGTACATGAATCCCATGTATATCACTTTTGCAATCTATCTGATTGCCGTTCTCTTGATTGGTCTGGCCGCGTATTTCTCTACGCGCAATTTCGATGATTATATTTTGGGCGGCCGCAGCTTGGGCCCGTTCGTTACGGCGATGTCGGCGGGTGCGTCCGATATGTCGGGCTGGCTTTTGATGGGTTTGCCCGGCGCGATTTATTTGAGCGGTTTGAATGAGGCTTGGATTGCCATCGGTTTGGTGATCGGCGCGTATTTCAACTGGCTTTTGGTGGCGGGCCGTCTGCGCGTACATACCGAATATGCCAACAATGCGCTGACGCTGCCTGATTATTTCTTCCACCGCTTCGGCGCGGGCGGACATTTGATGAAAGTGGTTTCCGCGCTGATTATCTTGTTTTTCTTCACGATTTATTGTGCTTCGGGCATTGTGGCGGGTGCAACTTTGTTCCAAAGCCTGTTTGAAGGCATGACTTACAATCAGGCGATGTGGCTGGGTGCGGGTGCGACCATTGCCTATACCTTCTTGGGCGGCTTTTTGGCGGTAAGCTGGACGGATACGCTGCAAGCTTCTTTGATGATTTTTGCGCTGATTTTGACGCCGGTAATGGTGTATCTGGGTCTGGGTGGTGCAGATCAAATGTCTGCCGCAATTCAAAATGTTGCCGCAAGTACAGGCAAGGAATACGGCAGTCTGTTTGCCGGTACGACCGTCATCGGCATTATTTCCACCGCCGCATGGGGCTTGGGCTATTTCGGTCAGCCGCACATTTTGGCGCGCTTTATGGCGGCTGAAAGCGCGAAATCGCTGGTGTCCGCACGCCGCATCGGTATGACTTGGATGGTGTTGTGTCTGGCAGGCGCAGTGGCGGTCGGTTATTTCGGCATTGCGTATTTTGGTGCCAATCCCGACCAAACCGCTTCCATGCACGGCAACCACGAACGTATCTTCATCGCGCTTTCTACTTTATTGTTCAACCCTTGGATTGCAGGCATTATTTTGAGCGCGATTTTGGCGGCGGTCATGTCCACTTTGTCTTGCCAGCTTTTGGTTTGCTCCAGCGCGATTACCGAAGACTTCTACAAAGGCTTTTTGCGTAAAAATGCGCCGCAAAAAGAGCTGGTGTGGGTGGGTCGTCTGATGGTGTTGGCGATTGCTGTGATCTCCATCCTGATTGCGTCCGACCCCGAAAGCAAAGTTTTGGGCTTGGTGTCTTATGCGTGGGCAGGTTTCGGCGCGGCGTTCGGCCCGATTGTGATTCTGTCGGTATTGTGGAAACGCATCACTGCATACGGCGCTTTGTCGGGCATGATTGCCGGCGCGCTGACTGTGGTGGCGTGGGCGGAGTGGGTCAAAAAACCTGCTTTGGCGGCACATGAAACCGGTCTTTTGACCATGTACGAAATCGTCCCCGGCTTCATTGCCTGCTTGGTGGTCGCTATTATCGTTTCACTTGTCGACAAAGAGCCGTCTCGTGAAATCCAAGAACGTTTTGAAAAAGCGGATGCGGAATACCGCGAGGCGAAATAAGTGTTTTCAGACGACCTGCCGTTGACCGTAGGTCGTCTGAATTTTTATACGGGAAGGCAGGTTTTATTTTTATATTGATGCTCATGCGGATAATGCACTCTTTGGGCTTTATCTGCTTTTTATCAAAGCAAAAAATCCTGTTTTTGAGATAAATTGCTTGTCCGACCCTTATAAATTTATTAAGATATTATCTATATGCTTTAAATCTTTTCAGACGACCTCGAAAAGGGATGAGGTCGTCTGAAAATCATCATAAAAACTTTGGAGAACCTTAAAATGTTTGACTTTGCTTTTCCGACACAAACGCCACTGCGCCAAGCGATTACCGATGCTTACCGCCGCGACGAAATCGAAGCCGTTCAGGATATGCTGCAACGCGCACAGATGAGCGATGAGGAGCGTCGGGCAGCGTCCGAACTCGCACGCCGCTTGGTTACGCAGGTTCGCGCCAGCCGCACCAAAGCCAGCGGCGTGGATGCACTGATGCACGAGTTCTCGCTCTCCAGCGAAGAAGGCATTGCGCTGATGTGTCTGGCGGAGGCTTTGCTGCGCATTCCTGATAATGCGACGCGCGACCGCCTGATTGCCGACAAAATTTCCGAAGGCAACTGGAAAAGCCATTTGAACAACAGCCCGTCCCTGTTCGTCAACGCCGCCGCGTGGGGCTTGCTGATTACCGGAAAACTGACCGCGCCGAGCGACAAGCAGATGGGTTCGGCTTTGAACCGCCTCGTCAGCAAAGGCGGCGCCCCCCTGATCCGCCAAGGCGTGAACTACGCCATGCGCCTGTTGGGCAAGCAGTTTGTTACCGGACAAACCATTGAAGAAGCGCTGCAAAACGGCAAAGAGCGCGAAAAAATGGGCTACCGCTTCTCCTTCGATATGTTGGGCGAAGCCGCCTACACCCAAGAAGATGCCGACCGCTATTACAACGACTACGTTCAAGCCATTCACGCCATCGGCAAAGATGCCGCCGGACAAGGCGTTTATGAAGGCAACGGCATTTCCGTCAAACTTTCCGCCATCCATCCGCGCTACTCGCGCGCCCAACACGAACGCGTGATGAGCGAACTCTTACCTCGTCTGAAAGAGCTGTTCCTTTTGGGTAAAAAATACGATATCGGTATCAATATCGATGCTGAAGAAGCCAACCGTTTGGAGCTGTCTTTGGATTTGATGGAAGCACTCGTTTCCGACCCCGATTTGGCAGGTTACAAAGGCATCGGCTTTGTCGTTCAGGCATACCAAAAACGCTGCCCCTTCGTCATCGACTATCTGATTGACCTTGCCCGCCGCAACAACCAAAAACTGATGATCCGCCTCGTTAAAGGCGCGTACTGGGACAGCGAAATCAAATGGGCGCAAGTGGACGGCCTGGACGGCTATCCGACCTACACCCGCAAAGTCCATACCGACATCTCCTACCTCGCCTGCGCGCGCAAACTGCTGGACGCGCAAGACGCCGTGTTCCCGCAATTCGCCACCCACAACGCCTACACCTTGGGCGCGATTTACCAAATGGGCAAAGGCAAAGACTTTGAACACCAATGCCTGCACGGCATGGGCGAAACCTTGTACGACCAAGTGGTCGGCCCGCAAAACTTAGGCCGCCGCGTGCGCGTGTACGCCCCGGTCGGTACACACGAAACCCTGCTTGCCTACTTGGTGCGCCGCCTGTTGGAAAACGGCGCGAACTCGTCGTTTGTCAACCAAATCGTCGATGAAAACATCAGCATCGACACGCTGATCCGCAGCCCGTTCGACACCATCGCCGAACAAGGCATCCACCTGCACAACGCCTTGCCGCTACCGCGCGATTTGTACGGCAGGGGTCGTCTGAATTCCCAAGGCGTCGATTTCAGCAACGAAACCGTGTTGCAACAGCTTCAAGAAAAACTCAACCGCGCCGCCGCGCAAGACTTCCATGCCGCATCCATTATCAACGGCAAAGCCCGCGATGTCGGCGAAGCGCAACCGATTAAAAACCCCGCCGACCACGACGACATAGTCGGCACAGTCAGCTTTGCCGATGCTGCGCTTGCCCAAGAAGCGATTGGCGCAGCCGTTGCCGCGTTCCCCGAATGGAGCGCAACGCCTGCCGCCGAGCGCGCTAATTGCTTGCGCCGTTTCGCCGATTTGCTGGAGCAGCACACCCCCGCGCTGATGATGCTTGCCGTGCGCGAAGCAGGTAAAACGCTGAACAACGCCGTCGCCGAAGTGCGCGAAGCCGTCGATTTCTGCCGCTACTACGCAAACGAAGCTGAAAACACCCTGCCCAAAGATGCCAAAGCCGTCGGTGCCATCGTCGCCATCAGCCCGTGGAACTTCCCGCTCGCCATCTTTACCGGCGAAGTCGTTTCCGCATTGGCAGCCGGCAACACCGTTATCGCCAAACCTGCCGAACAAACCAGTCTGATTGCCAGCTACGCCGTTTCCCTGATGCACGAAGCAGGCATCCCGACTTCCGCCTTGCAGCTTGTCCTCGGCGCAGGCGATGTCGGCGCAGCGCTGACAGGCGACCCGCGCATCGGCGGCGTGATTTTCACCGGCTCGACCGAAGTGGCGCAACTGATTAACAAAGCCCTTGCCAAACGCGACGACAGCCCCGTATTGATTGCCGAAACCGGCGGTCAGAATGCCATGATTGTCGATTCCACCGCGCTGCCCGAGCAGGTTTGTTTGGACGTGCTCAACTCCGCCTTTGACAGCGCGGGACAACGCTGCTCCGCCTTGCGTATCCTTTGCGTCCAAGAGGACGTTGCTGACAAGATGCTCGCCATCATCAAAGGCGCGATGGACGAATTGGTCGTCGGCAAACCCGTTCAGCTCACCACCGACGTAGGCCCCGTCATCGATGCCGAAGCGCAGCAAAACCTGCAATCGCACATCAACAAAATGAAAGGCGTTGCCAAGTCTTACCACGAAGTCAAAGCCGCCTCCGACGTTGATCCTGCGAAATCCACTTTCGTGCTGCCGATTTTGTTCGAACTCAACAATTTGAACGAACTCACCCGCGAAGTCTTCGGTCCCGTCCTGCACGTTGTCCGCTACCGTGCCGACGAACTTGACCAAATCATCGACCAAATCAACAGCAAAGGCTACGCGCTCACCAGCGGCGTACACAGCCGTATCGAAGGTACGGTCAAACGCATCCGCGAACGCATCGAAGCGGGTAACGTTTACGTCAACCGCAACATCGTCGGCGCCGTCGTCGGCGTACAACCGTTCGGCGGACACGGTATGTCAGGTACAGGTCCGAAAGCAGGCGGTTCGTTCTATCTGCAAAAACTGACCCGCATCCCCGAATGGGTTGCCCCGCCGCTGAGCCGTATCGGACAAGCGGACGAAGTCGCGCTCAAACGCCTTGAAGCCCTGATTCACAAGCTGCCGTTTAATGCGGAAGAGAAAAAAGCAGCGGCATCAGCATTGGGACACGCCCGCATCCGCACCCTGCGCCAAGCAGAATCCGTCTTGGTCGGACCGACCGGCGAACGCAACGCCATGAGCTGGCGCGCGCCCAAACGCGTCTGGGTACACGGCGGCAGCCTCCTGCAAGCCTTCTGCGCCCTGACCGAACTTGCCGCCGCAGGCATCGTAACCGTCGTCGAACCCGACAGCCCGCTTGCCTCCTACACCGCCGACCTCGAAGGCCTGTTGCAAGTCAACAGCAAACCTGAAAGCACGGGTGTGCACCACGTCGCCGCCCTAAGCCCGCTGGACAGCAGCCGCAAGCAAGAGCTGGCAAAACGCGACGGCGCACTCATCCGCATCCTCCCGTCCGAACAAGGCTTAGACATCCTGCAAGTGTTTGAAGAAATTTCTTGCAGCGTCAATACCACAGCCGCCGGCGGCAACGCCAGCCTGATGGCCGTTTCTGACTAAAAGGACTGAATAAACGCCAGAGCGTTTGAACAAAGGTCGTCTGAAAACGTTAGCAAAACCCGCTAAGTCCGTTTTCAGACGACCTTTTTCTGTAAATTAAAATAAGCAGGGCAGATATTGTTTTTCCGTCAGGTATTGATGGTTAACCTACCGTCGTTATTTCCGTACGGCTGGGAATTCGGAAATTTGAAGTTGCAGCAGCTTTGAGATATTTCCGCAATGCAGAGACCCGGATTCCCGCCTGCGCGGGAATGACGGCAACGGCGGTTTCAGACGACTTTTATGGGCTGATGATAAAGTTTATCCGGAAGTATGAAAACAGGTCGTCTGAACCCCCAACCCCGTTTTCAGACGACCCCGATATTTATTCTGCCCAATCCTGCGTTTCTTCCGAATCGCTCTGACCGCCTTCCATGACGGATTTGATTTCTTGGAAGAGGGCGCGGAAGTTTTTCGGCGGTTTGTTTTGTTCCTGCTCTTTTTTCGTGTTGCGGATTAAGGTGCGCAATTTGCCTGCGTCGGCATGGGGGAAGTCCGCCATGAATTGGGTGATTGCGTTGTCGTCCGCCAAGAGGCGCGTGCGGGCTTGTTCGACGCGTTGTAAGAAGGCGTTGTGGGCGGTATTTTCGCCGCGCAGTTTGGCGAGGAAGGCTTCGATGGGCGCGGGGTCGGTGTCTCGCATGAGCCTGCCGATGAATTGGCTTTGGCGTTTGAGCGCGCCGTTGGACGTGATTTTTTTGTAGGTAACGACGGCTTCGTACAAGTCTTCGTCCAAGCCGATTTTTTTCAGCGTATCGGTCGAGAGTTTGGTCAACTCCATGCCCAAAGCCTGCAAATCGTTCATTTGCTTTTTCATTTGGGTTTTGCTGACCCATTCGTCTTCGTTTTCAAACATTTTGATAAACCTTTAATTTTGTTTCGGGTATTTTAGCACGTTCGGGCAGGTTCCACGTCAATGCCCTGTCGAAACGGCGTTTTCAGACGACCTTTTGTTTCCGGCGGCGGTATTTTTGCCGAGGTCGTCTGAAAACGGTTAAAATGCCGCAAACCTCTGTCAGGAAACCTTTTATGCTGTTCAACCACACCGCCTCCGAGCTGACCGGCTTATGCGGGCACGCCTTGGATTTGGCAAAAAACATGGGCGCGGCGGCTGCCGAAGCCGACTTTAGCGAATCCATCGGGCAAAGCGTCAGCGTACGGCTGGGCGAAATCGAACAAATCGAGTTCCAGCAAGACAAATCGCTGGATATTACCGTGTACGTCGGCAAACGCAAAGGTCGCGCCAGCACCGCCGACTTCTCCGAAAAAGCCCTGCAAGACACTGTCAAAGCCGCCATCGACATCGCCCGCTACACCGCCGAAGACGATTGCGCAGGTCTGGCAGATGCTTCGCTGATGGCGCAACACGTCGGCGACCTCGACCGTTATCACGAATGGGATTTAAGTACGGAAGCCGCCATTGAGTTGGCAAAACAATGTGAACAAGCCGCCCTGAGCGCGGATGAACGCATCGAAAACTCCGAAGGCGCAGGTGTTCAGACCGGACATTACCAATACGTTTACGGCAACACCCACGGCTTCACCGCCCACCAACAAGGCACGCGCCACAGCATTTCGTGCAGCATCGTCGCCGCCGACGAAAACGGCATGCAGCGCGACTACTGGTACGACGCAGCCTGCCGCCATCAAGACATGGACAGTCCCGAGCAAATCGGCAAAACCGCTGCCGAGCGCACCTTACGTCGTCTGAACAGCCGCAGCATCCCGACAGGCAGCTATCCCGTCCTCTTCGATACCACCGTCGCAGGCGGCCTTATCGGACACCTCGTTGGCGCACTCAGCGGCGGTGCGCTCTATCGCCAAAGCAGCTTCCTGATTGACAGCATAGGCAGAAAAGTCCTGCCCGATTTCCTCAGCCTGCGCGAAGAACCGCACATCCCCCGCGCCTTCGGCAGCACCTATTTCGACTCCGAAGGCGTCGCCACGCGGCCGCGTTTCGTCATCCGCGACGGCATTGTCGAAGGCTATTTCCTCAGCAGTTACAGCGCGAGGAAACTCGGTATGCAGACCACGGGCAACGCCGGCGGCGCACACAACCTTTATTTGAACCATACGCACGAAACGCAGTCCGACCTGCTGAAAGAAATGGGCACGGGATTGTTGGTTACCGAACTGATGGGTCAGGGTGTGAACACCATCACGGGCGACTACTCGCGCGGCGCGGCGGGTTTTTGGGTGGAAAACGGCGTCATCAGCCACCCCGTCCAAGAAATCACCATCGCCGGCCGCTTGCAGGATATGTACCTCGGCATCGTCGGCACTGCCAACGACGCGCTGCGCCGCTCTTCCAACAAAATCGGTTCGGTGCTGATCGAGAGCATGACCGTGGCGGGGGAGTAGGTTTTACCCGGTTATTAAAAAGGTCGTCTGAAAACGGCGAATGTTTTTTCAGACGACCTCAGATTGATTATTACGAAAGTTTTTTCATGCACGTTGCCGTTATTCCTTCTTGGTATCCCAAAACTGAAACCGATGTGGACGGAATCTTTTTCCGTCTTCAAGCACAAGCCTTGCAGCGAAAAGGTTTGAAAGTCGGGGTGATTGCGCCGATGTTCCGCTATCTGCGCGTCCATACCAAATCCATTTTTACCGGTCCGTACGGCATTCGGAAACACAATCAGGGCGGATTGAATACCTACGCTTACGACAGTATGTATTTTTTCCCCCGTTTCCCTGTCGTCGATTTGGACCGCATCCGCTGGGTGCGCGCGGGTATGAAGGCATTTGCGCGATATGTGCGTGAAAACGGCCGCCCCGATATTGTTCATGCACATTCCATGAACTACGCGGGTATCCTTGCCTACGAAATCTATAAGACTTACGGTATTCCCTACGTCATTACCGAACACAGCAGCACCATTACCCGCAACCTCATACGGCCTCACCAATGGCCGATCATGCGCCTCGCTGCCGAACATAGTGCCGCGCGTTTTGCCGTCAGCCGCGACTTCAGCCGTCTGCTGAAGGAAAAATACGGTTTGGAATGGGAATACCTGCCCAACGTACTGGGCGACAATTTCGCAAGGGATTTCACGTTTCCCGATAAAGGAAACCAAGACTACACCTTCTGTACCGTTTCGCATCTGCGCCATCTGAAAGGGCATGACCTCCTGCTGCCGGCCTTTGCGAAGGCATTGGAAAAATATCCTTTCCTCAAATTGAAAATCGGCGGGGACGGCGTGGAAGCCGCCAATTTGCGACGTTTGGCACAAGAGTTGGGCATTACGCATGCCGTCAGCTTCCTCGGCGCGCTAACCACGGACGAAGTATTGGATTTGATGCGCCAAAGCGACGCTTTCGTCCTTGCCAGCCGCACGGAAACCTTCGGGGTCGTGTTTATTGAAGCGTTGTCTCAGGGCTTGCCCGTCATCGCCACCATGTGCGGCGGTCCGCAATCCATCGTTACGCCCGAGAACGGTATTTTGGTGCCGACCGAAAATATCCCCGCACTTACCGATGCATTGATTGAAATGTATGAAAATCGCGAACGCTTCGATCATGAAAAACTGCGTCAAGATTGTTTGGCGGAGTTTAGCGAGGAGGTTATCGCCTCAAGCTTAATCCGCACATTTGAAAAAATCGTCGTAGAAAAGCAAAAGCAACCTTAAGCTTTGCTATAAAGCCAATCTGACGCATCGGTTTTCCGCCGTCCCGCCATCCGTTTAATCCGTTTCCTTGTCAGACGACCTTCAAGAACAAAGGTCGTCTGAAACACTGTTTACACACTACATAATGTCTCAAACCAACCTCCCGCCCCGCCGCCTTTCCGTTGCCCCCATGCTCGACTGGACGGACCGCCACTACCGCTACCTCGCCCGCCAGATTACCCGCAACACATGGCTTTACAGCGAAATGGTCAATTCCGGCGCCATCGTCTATGGCGACAAAGACCGCTTTTTGATGTTCAACGAAGGCGAGCAGCCCGTCGCCCTGCAACTGGGCGGAAGCGACCCGTCTGATTTGGCGAAGGCGGCCAAAGCCGCTGAAGAATACGGCTACAACGAAGTCAACCTCAACTGCGGCTGCCCCAGCCCGCGCGTGCAGAAAGGCTCGTTCGGCGCGTGTCTGATGAACGAAGTCATGCTGGTTGCCGACTGCCTCAACGCCATGCAGGATGCGGTTAAGATTCCCGTTACCGTCAAACACCGCATCGGCGTCGACAGGCAGACCGAATACCAAACCGTCTCCGATTTCGTCGGCACGCTGCGCGACAAAACCGCTTGTAAAACCTTCATCGTCCACGCCCGCAACGCATGGCTGGACGGCCTTTCCCCCAAAGAAAACCGCGACGTTCCGCCGTTGAAATACGATTACGTTTACCGCCTCAAGCAAGAGTTTCCCGAGCTGGAAATCATCATCAACGGCGGTATCACCACCAACGAAGCAATCGCCGGACACCTGCAACACGTTGACGGCGTAATGGTCGGACGTGAGGCGTACCACAACCCGATGGTCATGCACGAATGGGACAGACTGTTTTACGGCGACACCCGCAGCCCGATTGAATACGCCGATTTGGTGCAGCGCCTCTACACATACAGCCAAGCCCAAATCCAAGCCGGACGCGGCACAATCTTGCGCCACATCGTCCGCCACAGCCTCGGGCTGATGCACGGCCTGAAAAACGCCCGCACCTGGCGGCGTATGCTTTCCGACGCGACGCTGTTGAAAGACAACGACGGCAGCCTGATTCTCGAAGCATGGAAAGAAGTCGAGCGGGCGAACGTATGGGAATAAAAGCGCGGTTTTCTTAAACATCAAACACGTCGTCTGAAAACAGATTCCTTTTCAGACAACCTTTTTACCTTTTTAATCTATCCCTATGATGAAACGAACCATACCGATTATCTTCTCAGCCTTCCTGCTTGCCGCCTGCCAAGCCTCGTCCATTCAAGAAACACGAACCATGAATACCCGACTTTGGGCAGTATCTGTCAAGCAAGATGCCAACCTTTACCGTATCGATGACAAACTCTACCGCAGCGAACAGCCTGTTCCCGAGGACGGCGAAACTATTTCGCAGCAGGGTATCAAAAGCGTCGTCAATCTGCGCTTTTTCGACCGCAATGACGACGACTATCTCAAGCAATACGGCATCAACATCATCAACCGCCCACTGTTGTCGTGGAATGTCAAACCTAAAGACATCGCCGAAATCCTGTACCTGATTGAAAAGCAGCAACAAAACGGCGCAGTCCTCATCCATTGCTACCACGGTGCCGACAGGACGGGGCTGATTGCCGGAATGTACCGCATCCTTTACCAAGGCTGGCAGATTGAAGAGGCAAAAGCCGAAATGCAGCACGGTCCCTACGGTTATCACAGCATTTGGAAAAATATCGCCAACCTGTTTACCGAAGCAAAAGTACAGGAAGTCAAAAACCATTTGGAACGCCTGCGCAGCAACGAACGGAATGCAGTATCGGGGCAATAACGCTGACTTATATAGTGGATTAACTTTAAACCAGTACGGCGTTGCCTCGCCTTGCCGTACTATCTGTACTGTCTGCGGCTTCGTCGCCTTGTCCTGATTTAAATTTAATCCACTATGCATCCAATACCGACTCTGGCTGCCAAGCTGATTTTTAGAGACAACATATTTATTGGTGCATCATTCCCGCTCAGGCGGGAATTCATCGGAAATCTTCAATTCAAAATTAGATTCAATCCTATGAGGAATGGCGGTTAATAGCGGGTGTCGTATCAAAAAAATAAGCAAAATAAGCGTGTCGTCCGTATAGAAAAAAGTCGTCTGAAAACCTTATCCATCAGGTTTTCAGACGACCTTTTCGTATCTGCGGTCTTAATCGGGCAATTCAATTCAAATCACAAAATCCATTGCCACGCCCTGTAAGCTTTGGTCCATATCCGCCGCCGGGGTTTTGACCGAACGTCCCACCGGTTTGGCAGGTACGCCGACGACGGTAATCGAAGACGGTACGTCTGCAACGACCACGCTGCCCGCGCCGATTTTTGAGTTGTCGCCGATGCGGATGTTGCCCAATATCGAAGCATTCGCGCCGATCATCACGCCGTCGCCGATTTTTGGGTGGCGGTCTCCGCATTCCTTGCCCGAGCCGCCAAGCGTTACGCCGTGAAGGATGGAAATATTGTTGCCCAACACGGCGGTCTCGCCCGCTACAAAACCAGTGGCGTGGTCGAGCATCAGACCGTGACCGAAACGGGCGGCGGGATGAATATCGACGCCGAACACTTCCGACATACGGTTTTGCAGGAAATACGCCAGCGTTTTGCGGCCGTTTTGATAGAGCCAGTGGTTGATGCGGTGCGCCTGAATGGCGTGAAAACCTTTGAAATACAAAAGCGGCAGCGAATATTCGTCGCACGCGGGGTCGCGTTCGTAAATGGCTTTCAAGTCTGCCTCGACGCAGTTGCCGATGCGCGCGTCGCTGCCCAATGCCTGCTGGTAAATTTCAAACAAGGCGCGCACGTCCATAATCGGGCTGCCAAGTTTGCTGGAGAGGTGGTAGGCGAGGACGGAATCGAGCGAATCGTGGCGCAACACGGTTTGGTGCAAAAAGCTCGCCAACATCGGTTCGGCTGCGGCTGCGGCTGCGGTTTCTTCGCGGATGGTGTGCCAGAGATTGAAATCGGTTGTGTTCAGGTGGTCTTTTTTCATATCGGAGGTCGTCTGAAAACAGGATGGTATCGGCGTATCTTACCTTTTATCAACGATTTGCGATAGCGCATTGAGGAATATGCTTATGATGGTTTCCGTGTGCTTGAAGTTTTTTCAGACGACCTTATATAAAGTAGCATTCGATTCAAACCATTCCAAAGGATGCACGAAATGAGCGAACATCACGAACAATATCAACACGAAACCGAAGAGGCGGCAAACGCAGAAGCTGCCCAAACCCCCAATACCGAACAACCCGAAGCTGCCGAACCGCCGACTTACGAAGAATTGCAGGCGCGTATCGCCGAGTTGGAAGGACAGCTGAAAGACAGCGAGCTGCGCGGTCTGGCGAACGAGCAAAACCTGCGCCGCCGCCATCAGCAGGAAATTGCCGATACGCATAAGTTTGCCGGACAAAAATTCGCCGCCGAAATGCTGCCGGTCAAAGACTATCTCGAAATGGCGCTGCTCGACCAAAGCGGCAATTTCGACGCGCTGAAAATGGGTGTGCAGATGACGCTGAACGAATTGCAAAAAGCGTTTGACGCCACGCACATCAAGGAAATCAACCCGCAGCCCGGCGACAAACTCGACCCGCACCAGCATCAGGCGATGCAGACGGTCGTCAGCGAGCAAGAGCCGAACATCATCGTCAGCGTCATGAAAAAAGGCTACACCCTGTCCGACCGCGTATTGCGTCCCGCGATGGTAGTCGTGGCGAAACAAGAATCCTGAAGGCACCGCTTGATAAAGTTTATCAAGCATAAAATTTTCAGACGACCCTTCCCAGTTCCTCAGCCTTCAATCCCGCTTTTGGAAAATCATTCCGATGATGCCCAATCGGAAAACAAAGATAAGGTCGTCTGAAAAACAAAATACCTACCTGTGGATAAATGGTTTAATCCGTTGAGTTTTATATTTAAAAAATTTCAACAAAGCCCTTGAAAAAATATCGGGCAACCCTATTTACAGGTCAACGGAACAAAATGTTCCACACGATTATTAACTTAGAAAAATCTTTTTAGGAGCAACATCAATATGGCAAAAGTAATCGGTATCGACTTAGGTACAACCAACTCTTGTGTATCCATCTCTGAAAACGGTCAAACCAAAGTTATTGAAAACGCAGAAGGCGCACGCACTACGCCGTCTGTCATCGCTTATCTGGACGGCGGCGAAGTCCTCGTCGGCGCACCCGCCAAACGCCAAGCCGTAACCAACGCTAAAAACACCATCTACGCTGTAAAACGTTTGATCGGTCATAAATTTGAAGACAAAGAAGTCCAACGCGACATCGAATCCATGCCTTTCGAAATCATCAAAGCCAACAACGGCGACGCATGGGTGAAAGCGCAAGGCAAAGAGCTGTCCCCGCCGCAAGTTTCCGCAGAAGTCCTGCGTAAAATGAAAGAAGCCGCCGAATCTTACTTGGGCGAAAAAGTAACCGAAGCCGTGATTACCGTTCCGGCCTACTTCAACGACAGCCAACGTCAAGCCACCAAAGACGCAGGCCGCATCGCCGGTTTGGACGTAAAACGCATTATCAACGAACCGACTGCAGCCGCTTTGGCATTCGGTATGGACAAAGGCGACAACAAAGACCGCAAAGTAGCCGTATATGACTTGGGCGGCGGTACCTTCGATATTTCCATCATCGAAATCGCCAACCTCGACGGCGACAAGCAATTCGAAGTATTGGCAACCAACGGCGACACCTTCTTGGGCGGCGAAGACTTCGACCAACGCCTTATCGACTACATCATCGCCGAGTTCAAAAAAGAACAAGGCATTGATTTGAAACAAGACGTGATGGCATTGCAACGCCTGAAAGAAGCTGCCGAAAAAGCCAAAATCGAATTGTCCAGCGGCCAGCAAACCGAAATCAACCTGCCGTACATCACCATGGACGCAACCGGCCCGAAACACTTGGCAATGAAAATTACCCGCGCCAAATTCGAAAGCCTGGTTGAAGACTTGATTGCCCGCTCTATCGAACCTTGCAAAATTGCATTGAAAGATGCCGGCTTGAGCACCAGCGACATTGACGACGTAATTTTGGTCGGCGGTCAGTCCCGTATGCCGAAAGTACAAGAAGCCGTTAGAGACTTCTTCGGCAAAGAACCGCGCAAAGACGTGAACCCTGACGAGGCCGTTGCCGTAGGCGCAGCGATTCAAGGCGAAGTGTTAAGCGGCGGCCGCAGCGACGTATTGCTGCTGGACGTAACCCCTCTGTCTTTGGGTATCGAAACCATGGGCGGCGTGATGACCAAGCTGATTCAGAAGAACACAACTATCCCGACCAAAGCGTCGCAAGTGTTCTCTACCGCCGAAGACAACCAAAGCGCAGTAACCATCCATGTACTGCAAGGTGAGCGCGAACGCGCTTCCGCCAACAAATCTTTGGGGCAGTTCAATTTGACCGACATCGCGCCCGCACCGCGCGGCATGCCGCAAATCGAAGTAACCTTCGACATTGACGCCAACGGCATCCTGCACGTTTCCGCCAAAGACAAAGGCACGGGCAAAGCCGCCAACATCACTATCCAAGGTTCTTCAGGCTTGAGCGAAGAAGAAATCGAACGCATGGTGAAAGATGCCGAAGCCAATGCCGAGGAAGATAAAAAACTGACTGAATTGGTCGCTTCCCGCAACCAAGCCGAGGCCCTGATTCACTCCGTGAAAAAATCTTTGGCGGACTACGGCGACAAACTCGACGCAGCTGAGAAAGAAAAAATCGAAGCCGCGCTGAAAGAAGCCGAAGAAGCCGTGAAAGGCGACGACAAAGCCGCCATCGATGCCAAAGCCGAAGCACTGGGCGCAGCCAGCCAAAAACTGGGTGAAATGGTTTACGCGCAAGCACAAGCTGAAGCCCAAGCAGGCGAAAGCGCACAAGCCGAACCGTCTTCCGCCAAGAAAGACGATGACGTGGTAGATGCCGACTTTGAAGAAGTAAAAGACGACAAGAAATAATTGAGGTCGTCTGAAAAAGCACGAATCGAAAGGTTCGCGCTTTTTGTTTGAATTATTTATAGTAAAAGGTCGTCTGAAAACTTTTCAGACGACCTTCTGCCTATCTGTTGCCCTGTGTGTGGAAACATAAGAAAATAGCCTTATTTTTCAAACCATCCAATCAAAGGAAACCTTCATGACGACATTCCCCATCGCGCGCGCGGGCGATAAGACACTTGAAATCCAAGGCAAAATGGCGAACCGCCACGGCTTGATCGCCGGTGCGACCGGTACGGGCAAAACCGTGACCCTGCGCCGTATGGCGGAAGCCTTCAGCAGCGAGGGCGTTCCCGTATTTTTGGTTGACGTCAAAGGCGATTTGTCGGGCATCGCGCAAGCGGGTGCCGCCAGCGGCAAGGTGGGCGAACGCATTGCCGAGTTTGGTTTGGGCGAGCAATGGCTGCAAAGTTTCCCCGTGCGCTTTTGGGATGTTTACGGCGAAACCGGCATTCCGGTGCGCGTGACCGTTTCTGAAATGGGCCCGCTGCTGCTGGCGCGTTTGATGAATTTGAACGATACGCAGGAAGGCTTGTTGAACCTCGTGTTTAAAGTCGCCGACGACAAAGGCTGGCACATTCTGGATTTGAAAGACTTGCGCAGTATGCTGAAACACGTTTCCGACCACGCTTCGGAATACCGCACGCAATACGGCAACGTCTCCGCCGCCAGTATCGGCGCGATTCAGCGTCAGCTTTTGACGCTGGAGAACGAAGGTGCGGAAAAATTCTTCGGCGAGCCGTCGCTCAACCTGCAAGATTGGATGCAGACCGACAACGGCAAAGGCGTCATCAACGTCCTCAATTCGGAAAAACTGATGCGCTCGCCGCGTATGTACAGCGCGTTTTTGCTGTGGATGTTGGCGGAATTGTTTGAAACCCTGCCCGAAGTCGGCGATTTGGACAAACCGAAATTCGTGATGTTCTTCGACGAAGCGCATTTGATGTTCGACAACGCCGCCAATGCGCTGGTGGAGCAGGTCGAACAAGTCGTGCGCCTGATCCGTTCCAAAGGCGTGGGCGTGTATTTCGTGACCCAAAACCCGCTCGATTTGCCCGACACCATCCTCGGACAGCTCGGTAACCGCGTGCAACACGCCCTGCGCGCCTTCACGCCGCGCGACCAAAAAGCGGTTAAGGCCGCTGCCGAAACGTTCCGCAGCAATCCGAATATAAAAGTTGCCGAAGCGATTGCCGAACTGGGCGTCGGCGAAGCACTCGTTTCCTTCCTTGACGAAAAAGGTATGCCCGAGCCGGTAGAACGCGCGCTTGTCCTGCCGCCGCAATCGTCCTTGACCCCGCTTGCCGCAGAAGAGCGCAACCGCTTGTTCCAAAACGATGATTTGTATCCGACCTATAAAGACATGGTGGACAACTATTCCGCCTTTGAAGCCTTAGCCGAAGCCGACAGTCAGGCTGCGGCGGAGAAAGAGGCGGCAGCGGCGGCAAAAGAGCAGGAAAAAGCGCAGAAAGCCGCTGAAAAAGAAGCTGCCAATGCCGATCCCGGCATACTCGGCGGACTGCTCGGCGGCTTGAGCGGCGGACGTAAAAAGTCAGGACAGGGCTTGGGCTACAATGTCGCCGACGCCATCGGCAGCCAAATCAACCGCCAAGTGACCAACGCCATTTCCCGCAGCGTGATGGGCATTATTAAAAATATGTTTAAAAAATAAGGCGTAAAAAGAAGGCAAAGGTCGTCTGAAAGCCTGAAAATCGGTTTTCAGACGACCTTTTATATTAATTCAAAAAATATACCGTCATGCCCGCGCAGGCGGGAATCCAGGTCCGCCCGCACAGAAACTTATCGGGTAAAACGGTTTCTTTAACTTTACGTTCT
>NZ_CEXQBZ010000121.1:0-35941 GCF_982712965.1 Neisseria flava
TCGTTATCGCGGGCAAGGGTGTGGATTAAGCGTCCCAATATATCGCGTTTGAACTCGGTAATCCGCAGCGGGGTTTGACTGTCGAGGTCGTCTGAAAGCGGGATAGCGTCTTTTTTGGGGACGGGCTGTCCGCCCAGCTGCGCCATCAGTTTGGCGGCGAGGGGGGGGCGTCGCCGAATTCACGCTGCTCGACCAGTTCGTTGCCGGCGTTGTAGCGGTAGCCGGTGAGCTTATGGTCGAAGCCGCTTTCGGCAATCAGGCGGTCGAGGACGTCGTAGGCAAAGCGGTAGCGCGCACCGTTTTCATTGGTGAGGCCGACTAAGCGGCGGGCTTTGTCGTAATGGTAACCGAAGGTATGCCCCAGCGCGTTGGTGCGTCGGGTCGGCAGACCGTCTTGGCCGTATTAGTAGGCGGTTTTGGCTTGGATTGTTAAGGAATAAATATTTCAGACGACCTCAAGAAAGGATCAAGGTCGTCTGAAAAGCAGAAACAGCATGATTACCGTACCCAAGCTACGGCGGAATTTGAGGTTTCATGTGGGCTACGACTTGTTGTTGGGTCTCGACCCAACCGACTACTGTTTGATTCAAAGAGGTTCAGTTATTTTTTAGCTTTAATCACGCGTGCTACGGTTTGCTTTCTTTTTTTAAGGGTCCTACCCAACCTATGGCTACTATTTTTTATAGTATTTTGAAAAAATAAAAATATCCAAGTACATAATGCCACCATAAGAATTAAATTAAATAATGAATACATTATTCTACCTAATCCAAATGAAGGAAAATACATATCTCTCTTCCAGCCACAATTCCCATTGAATAAACAATCATATAAATCATATAAATCCCAAATTAATACACAAAATACACAAAGCAAATCTTTATTTTTAAGAAAGAAATTATACATATGAGAATTACCTATTTTGCATATTCAAACTATAGTCGGTTAAAATAAAAATGAGACAAGGCGGCGAGCCGCAAGGCGTACAGGTAGTACGTCAAGGCGAGCCAACGCCGTATCATTGCAATTTTAATCGACTATATAGTAAATTAAATTTAAATCAGGACAAGGCGACGAGCTGCAGACAGTACAGATATTACGGCAAGACGAGGCAACGCTGTACTGGTTTAAATTTGATTCACTGTATTCTCAACAATTTTACTTTTAATTTTTTCAGTTATAAATCCTTTGGTTTCCTGCCATAACACACTTCTTAAATTAGCTTTAGCCTTTGTAACTCGCTTCGCTCTTGTCCGTTTTGCTGTACGAGAAATTTTTTTCATCTCACACTTCCAAAGTTTTGCACGTTTAAGTCCTTTATATGCGGCGTTAACTTTTTTTGCGGGGTTAATAAGTCCAGGTATTTCACCTAGCCAATCGCCTGTCTTATAAGCAGTTGATTCTGTGACTCCGCCGCTTATACCAAATAATTGTCGAGCTTTTTTAGTAATTCCCATTGAAATGTTGTCTCCAAACCCAGCAGCACCATCAACAAGCCATTGTGGCAAGGGATCGCCAAAACTCCATAAACCAAAAATATCTACCCAATTTTGCGCATTAGGAGCAAACTTGTATAAATTTTCTCCACCTTCCAACCCAATCGGATCCTGATTTACAAACCGCCCCGCATTAGGCTCATAATACCTGAAGAAGTTATAGTGCAACCCTGTCTCACGGTCGTAATACTGGTTTTGCAGGCGGAAAGGCTGGTAAGCGCTATCCGTTACCTTGGTTTCCTCTTTCAGACGACCCCAGCCGGTGTAGTTGCCGAACCACAAGAGCTTACCATCCTTATCAGTCATCTCTCGCGGGATGCCGATTTGATCGCAATGGAAGTAGTGGGTTTGTTGTCGGCTTTCTCCGTCTTCGGTTGTCCAATCGTGAACTTGTGCCAGCGGTTCGTAGGAATCCGGGTTGGTGTAGATATAGGTATACCTGCCGTCCGAGTGGATTTCTTGCAGCAGATGGCTGCCGTCCCAAACGAAGCGGGTTTCCTCTTCGAGGCTACCTGAAACTTCTCCGTCTTTCAGACGGCCTTTGCCTATCCTTCTGCCTAAGGCGTCGTAGCTGTTATGCCCAAGTTTCTTTCGTGCCGTCTTTTTTGAAGATTTCGGCTTTAACCAGTTGGTCATGCAGGTCGTAGAAATAGTTCTGCACTTCGCCGTCGGCCAGTTCGCGATGGATCAGGTTGCCGAAGTGGTCGTAGTAATAGCTGCTGCCGTTGTAGGTTTTCAGACGGTTGTCAGGGACGGTATTGAGGTCGTCTGAAAGGATATTGTGCGCGGGGTCGAAGGCGAACAGTTCGCTGTCCGTTTTGGCAATCCGCCCGAGTTTGTTGTATTCGAAATGCGTAGCTCCGCTTCTTTGATCGGTCGTGTGGGTCAGGTTACCGGTACGGTCGTAGCCGTAGCTACGACTGACGGCGGCGTGGGTGTATTTGCCTTTGTCCGATTTCGTCAGGGCAGTCAGTTGGGCAATCTGTTTTTTCAGACGACCTAGAGTGTCAAGTTCATAGCGGCTAGTTAAGGCTCCCTGCGTTCTGCTGATTTCGCGGTGCAGTTTGTCGTGTTCGATGTCGGTTACGGTGTCGCCGTCAAATAGGATGCTGTGAAGGTGGCCGCTGCCGTAATAGAGGTTCTGGATGCGTTGGCCGTCGGGCAGTTCTACAGTGGACAAATTGCCGCTGGAACTATAGAAATAACGGATGTCGGCACTTCTGCCCAGCAGGAACATATCGTGTTCGGGATTTTGCCAATCCAATTCGGGCAGGCCTTGCGCAGCGCAGCTTGTGGCATCGGGCAGTCTGAGGGCGTATTCGCCGATAAGGATACCGCCAGCATTGTAATCGAACGCACTGCTGTGTCCTGCCGTGGCGGCGCGCACAAGCCTACCGTTGGGGTCGTAATGATAGCTGCGATGTTGGACGGAACCGTTTTGACTGTGCACTTCGATGTGTTTCAGACGACCTGAGTTGTCACGAATGTAATCGCTCACAATTAATGGGGTGCAGTCCTTAAGGCCGTCTGAAAGGTTTGTTTCAACAGGAATATTGAGGGTACCGAATTCGCGCTGCTCGACCAGCTCGTTGCCGGCGTTGTAGCGGTAGCCGGTCAGTTTATGGTCGAAGCCGCTTTCGGCAATCAGGCGGTCAAGGACGTCGTAGGCAAAGCGGTAGCGCGCACCGTTTTCATTGGTGAGGCCGATTAAGCGGCGGGCTTTGTCGTAATGGTAGCCGAAAGTATGGCCCAGCGCATTGGTGCGTCGGGTCGGCAGACCGTCTTGGCCGTATTCGTAGGAAGTGGTATGGCCTTCGCCGTCGGTATGGGTTTTCAGACGACCTGCGGCATCGTAGCCGAAGGTTTCTTTGCTGCCGTCGGGATAGAGGGAGAGGGTGAGGTTTTGGTCGGCGTCGTAATGGTATTCGGTGTGCTGCCCCAGCGCATCGGTAATACGTGCCAGTTGCCCTTCGGGGGTGTAGGCCAGTTTGGTTTCGTAACCGGAGCAGTCGGTAATGAGGTCGGGCTGGCGGTTTTGATTGTAGTGATAGGCGGTACTGCTGCCGTTCGGATCGGTCACCGACAGCAACAGGCCGTTGTCGGCGTATTCGAAACGGGTGGTATGTTTCAGCGGGTCGGTATGGGTCAGCAGGTTGCCCGCTTCGTCGTAGGTATAGCCGTCATAACGGCCTTCCGCATCGCTTTTACGGATCAGGCGGTAGCAGTCGTCATAGTCGAAATGTAGGATGGCGCCGTCGGGGCGGACGATGGTTTCAACCTGTCCCTCGTTGCTGTACTGATAGTGGGTAACGCGCCCCATCGCATCGGTGTGGCTGAGCAGACGGCCCAAACTGTCGCGTTCCATCAATACGGCGCTGCCGTCGGCAAACACCCGTTTGGTCAACTCGTTGTTGTAGTCGTAATGATATTGCTCGGTACGGCCCAACACGTCGGTTACTTCGGTATAGCCGTCGTGATAGGTAAAGCGCCATTCCTCGCCTAAAGAAGTCCAGTTGCGCAACACCTTGCCGGTCGGGGTGTAATGGTCGTATTCGTATTCCGATACCAACCCTGCCGCATCCGTGTGCGACACCATCAGATTGTTTTTATAGCCGAAGCTGCGTTTGACCGCGCCGTCGCGGCCGATGACGCGCAGCAGGTCGCCACTGCCGTTGTATTCGTAGCGGACCAGCGGACTGCCGACCCGGACCGTTTCGCCGAAGACCGGCAAACCTTCCAACAACGAAACCGACAGCAGCCGCATTTTAGGCGACTGCCCGTCCGCGACATTGCCGAAATTCAGCGAGAACACCCGGCCGTTGCCGTCGATGACGTATTGCGGCAGACCGGTCAGCGGATGATAGACGAAACGCTGATGGTTGCCGTTGGCGTCTTCCACCGCCACCAGCGGGAAGAGGGTGGCGTCTTCGTCCGAACCGTCTTCCGCCACCACCAAAGGCGCAAAACGCAGCGCTATCGAACCGTCCAGCGAAGCAATGACATAATGCCCGTCCGGATTTTTGCTGAACCAGATCTGTTCGCTCTCGAACAATACCGGTTCCTCATCGTCTTCATCGACTTCCGGCAGCGGGAACAGACGGCCCTGATCGTCGATATAGGCCAATCCCGCCGCATCGCGGATGATGCGTTGGCAGCCCGGCACGCTCCAGCCCTCGCCGAGCCAACCGGTACCGTCTTGGTCGGAATAATAGCTGCGGCTCCACACCAGCGGCAGGATGCCTTCAAAAGCAAAGTCGGTTTCACCCTCCAAAAACTTCAGCCCGTGTATCGGATTCACCGGGCGGCCGGCAGCGGCGGCGGCTTTGCAGGAAATACAGGGTTTGGGCGGCAGTTTCTTCTTGAACTTGTTGTTCATGTGGAACATATCGCCGGCGCGAATAATGTAGCGCTTGCGGATTTTAACCGAAGAGGAGTGCATCATCGGCCAGGCGGGTTTGGTGGCGGTACGCGACAACACCCCTTTGCGGCCCGGAAGGGCGGGTTCGTCGCCGGTGGTGCGGTTGGTTTTACTGGCATTGAAGACGAAGGCGGGCTTGCGGTTGAGGCGGACGTCTGTGGCGACGGTTTGGGCACCGCCCAGGTCGGCAAAGAGGGGGAAAGGGATGGGCGGTGCGACCGGTGGAGCAGGAGGGGGCGGCCAGCAGAAATCGGGGACGGTAAAGACGACCCTGAAGTCACTGCTTTTACGGGCGATTTTATTGAATGCCATGGCGGCTTGCTCCTGTTGGGGATGGGGTCGTCTGAAAGATGGATGAGTAAGGGTTTAGGGTTTCAGACGACCTATGTGTGGTTTATGCGTGTGCTGCCAAAGATGGTGGGATTGGGATAAATTCATCCTGTGAATCCCGACAAGCTTGGGCGGCTGCGATTTGGTCTGCCCGTTCGTGTCGGGCGATAAATCTGAGCTGGCATGCCGCAATTTCCAGTTCTTCCGGAAAAGAAGTGCGGTAGCTGCAATCAATACGGCGTTGTTCGACATCGACAAGTATGGTGTCCAATACCATATCTTTGCACAATGACGAGTTGGTTGCCGTATGGGCGTGGACGAACACTGTTTCTACCGGCAAATCAACGGTAAAGCGTTGGTTGGGCGCTTGGAAGGAATGCACCATGCCGGTAAATGTCAGTTCGTAAATATGGTTGGGTTTCAGATGGGGAAGTTGCAGCGAGGGATGGGCGCCGTTCCAATAAGCCATAGAAAAATCTTCAGGCAGTAGCGGGGCACGGTTGGCTATCCATTGCGCATCGGCAGTGCCGGTATGTTGGGCACGCAGTGCAAAATAACGGGGCATGAAGCCGAAACCTTCGGGCGCGGCCTTATCGGACGGATCGCGCACGGGGTGTGCAGGGTCATAGATTTGATGCGCTTTCAGCGTCCGCTTAAACCCGTTTTTTTTGAGTTCGGCTTTCGGATAGTAGCCGATACCGATGGCGTTCTGCTGATAGCCTGTATGGTCGTCTTCGACTGCGCTGCCGCCAAAGGCAAATTCATAACGGATAGGAAGCGAAAGGATAGGGTTGGGTTCGCTCAAAGACCACCCGGCCACCTCCCGCACCCAGTAACGCTCTCCTGTAAGTGCCAGGCTTTTTTGGTAATCGCCGATGCTTACGGATACGGTAAATTGCCGAGAGGGAACATCGTCGGGTGCGTAGGCAGTTGCATTGACGACCAAGTCGGTTTTGGGCTTGTAGAGGCTGAAGTCGCTTTCAAACTGAGTCGAGGTTTGTGAAGGATCGCCATAATAGGTATCGGCAAACGTAAGCGGCGTTTGCTTACGGGCAAACGCAAGCTCCGTTTTTCCTGTTTCCGGGTCAATTTCAAACTCGTAGCTGATTTTGGCGACGACTACATCATAAGCCCGATCTGTTTGGTCGATGTTTTTAAACTGCTGCGTATGAAAGCAGGTAAAGTTCTGCAACTCAAACATGGCGTATCTTCTCTAGTTGATATCGACTTTTTTGCCGTCGATATCCACTACTTTGGTGCCGACGATCTTGATCGTTTTGCTGACGATGCTGATTTTGTTTTTATCAATCAAAATCATGGAATTACCGACTTGTATGGTAATTTTCTTGCCTGCGGACAGCGTGATGTTTCTACCAGCATTGAGACCGATGTTCATACCGGCGTTGAGACCCATCACCAAGCCGACGCTATGCATTTCTGCACCAACGACATTGGTCATCCAGCCCGCACCGACGTTCAACATATAGCCTGCACCGATGTTGGTCATCTGACCGATACCGACATTGTTCATACCGTTCAGGCTGACGGTTTCCTGTCTGTTGCCGCCGATACTGCTGACTTCGTTGGCTACAACGGTCTTGTTGCGGTTGGCACCGACGGTCAACGCTTGGTTTTTGCCGACAGCAACGTTCTGATCCTGTCCAACAGTCAGCGCTTGGCTCAGACCTATGCCTACTTTCTCGTTCAAACCAACAGAACGGCTACGGTTTTTACCCACGTTGACGCTTTGGTCTTTACCTACGCTGGTACTTTGGTTGTCACCAACACTAATACTTTGGTTTTGGGTAATGCTGGAGGTCTCGTTTTGACCCACCGATTTGGTACGGTTTTGGGTAATTGAAGCCGTTTCGTTTTTTTGGACGGTTTTGGCCCGATCGCCCACTACTGTTACGGTTTCATTGTTCCCGATTGTGGTGGTACGGTCGTTGTTAACGTTGCGGGTTTCGTTATTTTTAACCAGCGAGGTCAGGTCTTTTTGCGCTTGGAAATTGACCATCTCGGAACCGGCAGTATCGTTGAACATCAGTTCATTGAAGTTGGCAAGTGGAGAGTTGAAGCTCTTACTTTTGATACCTGACTGCTTGGCCGCAGCAGGAAAGCCCCATGGTGGTGACATTGCGCTGTTGTACAGGCGACCCAATACAATCGGTCGGTCGGCATCGCCGTTGATGAAGTCAACCAATACTTCTTCACCGATACGCGGGGTGTTGATAGAACCATATCCCGCGCCGGCAGAACCTTGTGTTACGCGAACCCAGTTGGAGCTGTTTTCATCCATTTTGCCGTAGCGGTCCCAATGGAACTGGACTTTAATATCGCCATACTCGTTGGTATAAACCTCTTCTCCGGCAGGACCTGTTACTGTCGCCGCTTGTGTGCCTAAAACTTTGGGTTTTGGCGTTTTAAGGGGAGGGCGGTATGGGTAGGATTTGGGCAATACGCGGAATGAAATTCTGAATTTGCCGATACGATCGCCGGTAGTATAGCCGGCTTCTTCAAAATCATAGTCTGCTTTCAGAATGGTGTATTCGGTATTGGATGACGAGTGCGGGTGCTTACTCAGTGTAAATGTATAACCCGGAGCCACTGTCAATGCAGTGCCTGAACCGGTAATGATCTTGGTTTGGCTTTTCAGATCTTCACTGCGTACCTGACTGTAATTTTGCGCTTCGGAAACATCGCTAAAGCCGGTATAAAAATCATAATGTTCCATAGGAACAGAACTGAAATCGTGAACCGAATCGGAGGACTTCATCGGAACTTTAGCGTTTTTATAATTGTATTCCTGAGTCACGAACTGGCTGGATTTCAAGGCATCCCGTTCTTCCCATACGTCGATATAGGCGATGTTGGGTGCTCCGGGTGCAGTATTTTTGGAATGGTAAGGAATGTTAGGAGAAGAGATGGCTTCCAGAATACTGACATCATCAGCAATAACCAGCTCGTGCGAACCGTTGCTGTGGGTAAAGTAATAGTAGATGCCTTCCTGTTCAAATAGGCGGCTCAGGAAGTCAAAACTGTTTTCCTGATATTGGACACAAAAGCCCCTTGTACGATAGCTTTTTTGGCATTTTACTTGGAAAGGGAATCCGAACGGGGACAAGACTTCATTGGTAATATCCAGAACAGACTTATCGACAAATACCCTGCTATCGGTGTTCTGCGTGAGGTACCACATAAACGGACGGGCTGTGCAGGTATAGGCATGATAGTCTTCTTCATCTTCATCTTCGCCGATATAGCCGAAGTCAGTCACCAAACCGTTCAAATAGCGCGGACTGCCTGCTTCTGTATCAATTTCCAATGTTATAGGCTGACCGATAATATCTTTGCCTTGTAAATTGGAATCTTTGGAAACTAAAGTGATATTAAACTCAAAAAGGTTTGAAACAAATTCGGTTCCAAGCATTTTTTTGAATAATAGTTGTGATCCCAAAGGTGTATGAGCAACGACTGTTCTATTCATTTCGGGAAATTCCTTGTTTACATTAAAAACCAATTTCGCTTCAGTGTCAGATTTTCTATTTTTCAATCACACACAGGACTGTGGCAGAAACTTGTTGGAATATGTGATTTCAGACGACCTGCTTACATTCGTACTACGACCTTCAAACGCACTGAAAATTCCTTAATTTATTTAAATTAAAGGGGTTGAAGGCTGTAGAAGTAGTAAATTCAAGCACAACGTTTTTGCCTTGGATGTTGTATTCGACAACGGTAGTGTTTCCTGTTTGACGAATGATTTTTCCTTTTTCAATCAGACGGAATATCGACCATGGTCCGGTTGAGCTGATACCCGCACTATTGATTTGCGGAGAGGAAACATCGATTTTTGCCAAGGCATTTTCTTCTTTTGAAGGCCAGGTAAAGGTTGCAGGATTGACTGGGCCATGACTGTATACATAGCTTTTCCCTGCATAAGAAACATTCACACTTTCCAGGCTGGAATCAAGGAGCAAGACCTTGACTGTAAAGTCAAAAGTAGGCGTTTCAGATCCTTTGTCGAAATATCCTTGTCGGATTGTTGCAATGTCGTTCAGTTTGGAAAAACGGTCTTTAAATGCGCTGTTTTTGGCCGTTAATGTTTCCAGTTTCTCTGAACGCGCCAATACGGCGGCCTCCCCTGACAAATTGGTAAACTTGCTGTACATGCCGTTTGGACCAAATATATTGCTGAAGCTTTCCAAGGCAACATTGGTCTCAGAACCTCTATCAAAAGGGTAGCCCTGTTGATGTATTTCTTGGCAACTGTTTGTTACGGTTGCCAACTGTTTTTCCAAGGTGGACATAAGTTTTTCATCGACAATCTTGTCGGTGTTTTTCAAAATAATCTCAGAAAAACTGTCTAACATTGGGCGGAAGGGCATAGGAAGCCGGTTTACTTCAGCTTTGTATTTCACAAACGGATCATCAGGAGGTAAATCTACGCCTTTTTCAACTGCAACATTAACGGCAACCAAATAAACGTACAGATCATTAATGGCTTCAGTAACGCTGTTAATAGCCGGAGGTTGATCGTTTGTGGTTTCAGTTAAGCTATGGAAATCTGCAAAAGCATCATCAACAGGAGTGGCCAGTTTCAAAGCAGCCAATTCATTTTTCACATTGGCCTCTCCTTCAGCGTCTAAAAGCTTTGACAGACCTGCTCTATTTAACCAGTCGGCAATTTTACTGTCTGCTTTATCGGTTATCTTTTTATCAATGGTGAGCGTCGTGTTGTCACTGATACCTTTGATAATGTTAACCAAGGGTGAATTTTTCTCTGACAAAAGCTTGGCAATCTGAATACTTTCTCGAGATGATTTAGGTACAACCAATGACAAATCAGACAAATAGTTATTCCATGCCTTGATGTAATTGCTGAAATAAAGCTTTTGAGCATCAGAAAGAACAGTAGCTTTACTTTGGCTTTGTGAGGCATAGCTACCCAATACCCAGTTGTCTTCATTAAAAAATTGTTCTGCCGATTTAACCATAGCAGGTAATACTTTGGTAATGTAGGCTTCTTTGGTATAAATGAAGTTAATAGGCTCTTTTAAAGCTCTACCAGTTTTACGACGGAATAATAAGTGGCTTTGCACGCCGCCCATACTTGAAAGAGAAACAGGTGTGATTCCTTCTTTGCCTGAGAGAGTAACAGTATTGATGGTATCCTCCAGCACCATAGTTGCAATATCTCTTTGGGCAATTTCTTGTCTACGACGTTCAACCAATGCTTCATCATAGGGTACGCTAGGAGTAATGCTTTGCTTGGAAAGAATCTGGTTTAAAGCTTTTTCAACAGATTTTTTCTGTTGGTCGCTCATGCCTGAAGATTCTGCTTTAGACAAATTAGTCATCAGCCAGTTTTGCATAAAAGCGGCATCAAAATGGTCTTTGTCATACATCATCAGATAAGCTTTTAAAGCATTGTAGCCATTAACTCCGTCTGAGCCGCTGGTTGTACGCAGAAGTTCATCTAATTTAAAGCTAATCAAAGGCATCACGTTGTCTTGCAGGATTCTGCGGTAGGCAGATTCCCCTACATCTTCCATTTGCCCGCCTTGGTAAAGACCCATACGATAGCTGAGGGGAGGGGAAGACAGATCAGGAATCTCTTTGCTGCTGGTCGTATCTTTGACATTTTCTGCAAATGTTACCGCTTTAAGCAGATCGGGTGCTTCAGTGTATTGCTTGGCCTCTTGACCCAGTTTGGTTGCTTTATCGCCAACCTGATCAAGATATGAGCGATTATTTGAGTAACTGTTTAGCATCATGGCTAAGCAAGCAGCAACTATGGTGACAATGGCTCCAATGCCTAACCAATAGAGCATTTGTTTTTTGACAAACCAAGATTTATTTTCTCCAGCCAAGTTTGCTTCGCTAAGGATAACGTCAGAAAACAGTCTGTTCAGGAAAAAGCTTCGCTCGTTGTTTTGAGTTTTGGTTCGGTCTGAATCCAAGTATTTTTTCGATAATTGGAAATCATTTTGCAAGCCATCCAAGATAGGATTGAAATGTTGTCCCGTTTGGGTGCCGCTTGAAAAATAAACACCTCTCCAGGAAATAGGTTGTTCAAATTTTGAAGATTTAGATAGCTCTTTAAATAGAGAAAGTACCGCCTGATTAAGACGTTCAAATTCTTCAGGAAAAGCAAAAGCTGTGGCTTTATCTTCAGAAGATTCCAATTGGTGAATAGTGCCCAGCATAGAGGAGCGCAATTTATCCACAACTTCTGATAAAGCGTTGGAAGCAGTGGCAATAGGAGTTTCCATTCCTTCCGTATCAGAAAGAGAAATTCCCAGATATTGATTTCTTTGTTCTTCAGTCAGATGATCAAAGAATTTGTCAAAACCATGCAGTAAATCCAGTTTAGTTATCATGAGATAAACGGGGAAATGTATACCTAATTTAGTATGCATCTCATGGATTCTTTTGCGAAGCTCTGCAGAAATTTCGGGAATATTGGTTTTACCTCCTAAAAGATCATCTACTCCTACGGTAACCAATACACCGTTGATAGGTTGTTTGGGGCGGTAACGCTTCAACAGAGAGACAAATTCTTCCCAGTCGCTGGAGTCTTTATTACTGTGGTTGTCATGTAAAGACAATCTGCCCGCAGTATCGAGAAGTACAATTTCATCCGATAAAAACCAATCGCAATCACGCGTTCCTGCCAAGCCACTTACAGATGTTCCTAAAGTGCTTTCTAGGGGGAAGTTGAGACCGGAACGTTTTAACGCTGTTGTTTTACCGGAGCCGGCAGCACCTAAAACAACATACCACGGCATTTGATAAAGATACTGACCTTCTTCCAATCTCGCCAATAAACTATTTTTAGATTTGGAGAATTTAGCGTTTTTCAGTACTTTATCCATTTCAGCAAACTGACGGCTCATTGAGCTAACATCACTTGCATTTTTTAAGATAGGTTCTTGCGCTGCGCGAATTTCCTTCAGTAAGGCAGCGTTGCGGCGTGACTCACGATATTGGCGAAATATAGCTTTAGCCAACCAAATGCCGACAATGGCGACACACACAGCAAGGCGAATGACCTTACTTTCTAAGGGACGAATTTCACCTATGGAAATCAGTGGGCCGATAAACCATACCAATATAATCAGACCGGCGATACCCAACATTACCCATAAAGAACGGGAGCCTAGAAAATAAAGAATTTTTTTCATATTTGTTTTTCCGTATCAATCCAATTTCAGATTATTGATGTGTATTTACATCACTGTTTGGCTGAGTAGTTGAAGTATTGGTTTTTACTTCCACTGCTCTCCCCAGTTTAGGGCCGGTTCCCGTTGTGAATAGGGTTATTTCAACTCTTCGGTTTTTAGCTCTATTTTCCAAAGTATTATTTGGCGCAACAGGATCGGTCGAGCCACGTCCTTCGGAACGAATACGTGTTCCACCATTTTTGATGTAATTCAATAAAATTTCTTTTACTGCATCTGCCCGAGCCTGAGAGAGATGCCAATTAGATGGGAAGTTCAGACTCTGAATAGGTTTATCGTCAGTATATCCGGTCACTACGATTTGTCCTTCTACGCTATCCAAAGCTTGGCTGACTCTAGCTAGGACAGGGTAATACTGGTCTTGGATTTGCGCTGAACCAGACTCAAAAAGACCATCACCTAAAATAGTAACCGTACTTCTATCTTGGAAGTCTTCCACAGAGACTAGCTTTCTGGCGATTTCATTTTCCAATAAAGGCCGTAACCGAATGGTGCCTTGTGTTTCTTGCTGTTTGGCTGTGACAGGAGGAAGTTTGAGATTGTTGACTTTTGTACTGGCGGTATCAAAATCATTACCTAAAGACCATTGCATAGCAAAGTAGCCTATTCCCAAGACAACAGCTCCTAAAACACCTACTACCCATAAAGGAATAGTAAGTCTCTGTTTTCTTTGGATGGTATTGGTAATAATTGGATTGTGTTTGAAAAGCTCAGCAGTTTGATCCGGCCGTTTGCTGTGAATTAAGGCAAGCAAATCTCTCTTAATCTTGTCAATTTCGAGTTCGCCACTGTTTAATACTTGATACTTGCCTTTGTAGCCGAATTGCAAACATAAGTACATGAACTCTAATAAATCAATATTTTTATCCGGATCCTGCTTTAGATTTTGAATAATCTCAAAAAAACGCTCTCCTCCCCATGTTTCGTCATAGAAAGATACTAGCAGGCTGTTTTTGGACCAAGTTTCATCTGCCCAACCCGCACGAACAGCTAATTCATCTACGAAAGTACATAGGCAGTATTTTGCGGCCTGGATAGCGTCGTACCTTGCTCCATTTTTTTCAGCATTTTCTTCAAAATTATTGATTAGGATAGAAAATTTGTTGATCAAACTGTCAGTAGACAATTGACTGGTAGTTTGTTGCATCGCATTGACTAAGATAAAAACTGGTTTGGCAGCCTCAATCAAAGGGTTATAAATATTTGCGATGCTGTGTGCAGCATTATTCTGGTTATCCATAATGAAATTCCAAATTAAACTAAATTAACTTAAAGACTTAATTGCCCAAAATTCAACATCTAAATTCGGAAAATTACCGGCTAAATGGAAGGCCATGCCTGATGAAGTATCAAACATGTCCCACAACTCGTGCTTTTTGTCCAATTCAAAATAGACATAACCGCTGTGGTATGGCAATTCTCTTGGTGCAACAGATAAAGCGTGCACCCTAATTCCAGGCAGGTGGTAAGCAACCAATTCTTTTACTTTTTCCACGGTACCTATTTTTACTACGCTAGGAATTTTTTGGCGCAGTGCTTCGTTCGGCATATCGGCTTTAATCGCAAGAACAAATGAAGCTTTGTCCAGTAAACTTTGGTCTGGTGTTTGAGCAACGCGAGTCGCTTCATCACGCATATCAAGCGGAATCCTAATCGCTCGTTGTTCAAGTACGATAGATAATGATTTACGTAAATTGAAAAATAACTTACCGAAACATGAGGTTAGGTCATTATGCTCATATACTGGGATATCACCTACTTTGCGAGAAGGCAGGAAGGTCATTAAATCAGCACATAGTTTGGATAAATTAATAAATAATTGTTCAGGGTGTGTTTGTCGTGCGCCTTCATTTTCGTGATGCAAATATGCCAAATATCGATTAATGGTTTGAAGCATCATGAAGTCCATAACTTCAACAGAGCCGCCGGTATTAGGATCATTCACAGCATTAGCCAAGCTATTGCTTTTTTGCATCAATAAACCATAGATCTCTGAAATATAAGCCTTTAGATGCTGTTGCTTTTGACTTCCGAGACAAGGCGGAATATATGATTCGTCCAGAATGATTTCAAAGTCCGCAGAGCTGGAACGGATGAGAGCAATGGGCAGGGCAGTTTGTCCGCTGGTTAAGTCGTTTTCTAAAACTAACATCGGATTAAGATCTGCTAGTGTTACCTGACGACCATCTAATTCAGTATTTGTAGTGTCTGCTAGAGTTTTATTAAAAGCTTTGTAGCGACATGAGTCTGAAGAGTCCTGATTTGGAAAATAAATCTCATTATTTACAGAAGAAGGCAGAGAGACAGCTAGGCAGATTTTGGTGTCTTTAATATTTGCAGGAACTTTTAGAGTCAGATTTTCGAGCTGTTTTTGCGAGAACAAAAATACAGAGCCATCGGGAAAAACCCCTTCTGCTTCACTAATACTAATTACCCCCCGTTTGAGGCTGTCTGAATTTAATACCAGCGAAGAGAATCCCCAAAAATGCCCCTCTTGAGAAACGGCTAATTGGCGTAGGCCGGATTCAAGATAACGTTCAAATTGCTGGAAATGTTGAGGAGTAATAAAGATACCCTCTGACCAGACTACTTTCGCTTCTATTGCCATGTCTTCATCCTTAATTTTTTAGTTATTATTTTTCTTCACGGAAAATACCTTTACTAAGGTCATTATCGTATTTACGAATTTTTCCATTTTCTTTAATTTGTTTATTGTCAGGGTGTCGCTCTTTGTATTCTTTTAACATATCCTTCATTTCTGACTTTGATAATTGAGTTAATTTATTTTTACCAATATTTACATAAAAATAATGCTTGCCGAATTGATACCATCGTTTTTTCTGTTTTAACAATACCAATTGCCATTGACTGTTATCCAAATCTCGATAACTCGCGACTACACCTAAATATTTCAGGTGGGAATCCATTTTAATTGGCAATATGGTAACCGTATCAGGATGTAGCATGAATTGGTTCTGCTGGATTAATTTTTCACCTAAATTTTCTTTGGCATTGTTGGTAAGTTCAAAATAATTTGATTTTTTGAACTCCCCGTCAGAAGACAATTGATATAAATCCAGTCTGATGGGAGAAGGTTGGCCAATTATATTAGGGTTCGAATCAGGAGAAACTATGATTTGTACATCAATTTTTTCCCCACTCTCATCAGATTCTTTAGGGGGTTTATGGTCGGAAGCACATGAGCTTACCATTAAGGATATCATTAAGAATGATATATATTTTATTAGTTGTTTATGCATCTTAATTCGCCTTTAGATTGATAAATATTGGTACAAACAATAAATACTTCCAATGAAATATGTAATAACAGGGGAATAAATGGGTGTATTTTAATTAGAAAGACTAAATTTTCTGATTTAGCATGGAATTATAAGGTATTTTTCTTGCGAAGTTTATATTTATATTGATAAGTAAAGTCATGATTACTTGCATCAATATTTACGCTTAAAACTTGTTTGCCTTGAGTTGCACAAGTAAGCAGTTCCCGACTGATTTGCGGTAAAACAGTATTGGTCAGAATCGCATCGATCATGCGACCACCTGACTCAACTTCTGTGCAGCGCGAAGTAATCAGTTTTAGCACTTCAGGCGTGTAGTGTAGGTCGATACCGTGGTTATCTTTAATTCGATCTACGATACGGCCTAATTGCAATTCCACAATTTTTGAGAGCATATCGTCAGATAGCGGATAGTAAGGAATCACCTGCATACGGCCTAATAGCGCGGCAGGGAAAGTTTTCAGCATAGGGGCGCGTAAGGCTTTGGTTAAACCTTCTGGAGTAGGCAGCATTTCAGGGTCGTCACACATATCCATAATCAAATCTGTGCCCACATTGGTGGTCAGGATAATAATGGTGTTTTTGAAGTCGATATAACGGCCTTCTCCATCTTCCATCCAGCCTTTGTCAAATACTTGGAAGAAGATTTCGTGTACATCCGGATGTGCTTTCTCTACTTCATCAAGCAAGATGACGCTATAGGGTTTGCGTCGTACGGCTTCGGTCAGTACGCCGCCTTCACCATAACCGACATAACCCGGGGGCGCGCCTTTCAGGGTGGATACGGTATGAGCTTCCTGATATTCACTCATATTGATGGTAATTACGTTTTGTTCACCGCCGTACAATGTATCGGCCAGAGCCAATGCCGTTTCGGTTTTGCCCACGCCGGAAGGGCCTGCCAACATGAAAACGCCGATAGGTTTGTTGGGGTTATCCAGATTCGCACGTGATGTTTGGATACGACGGGCGATTGCATCCAAACCGTGTCGTTGGCCAATGATGCGTTTGTTTAAAGTATCGGCAAGTTGCAAGACGGCCTCAACTTCGTCTTTCATCATTTTGCCAACGGGAATACCTGTCCAGTCAGCCACAACGTCGGCAACGGTACGGCTGTCCACTAAGGGCATAACCAGCGGTTGGATGCCTTGCAGTTTTTTCAGTTTGTTAACCAACTCTTTTTGGCGGGTATGCAGCTGCTTGGTTTCTTTCTCAGCCGTTCCTTCTTCCGCTTGCATGATTTGTTCACGTACCTCTAACAGCTCAGTAACCAAGTCTGCTTCAGATTTCCATCTGTCTTCTAATTTTTTCAGACGACCTTCGACTTCAGTTAATTCTTTGCCGATATTGGTTATCCGTGTTTCAGAATCGAAACTGAGTTTTTTCTCACGTTCCAAATTTGCTTGTTCAAGTTTTAATGCCTCGGATTTCTTCCGCAAAAATTCAATACTGCCGGGAACAGCATGCTGGCTGACTGCAACTCGTGCGCAGGCAGTATCAATCAAGCCGACAGCTTTATCGGGAAGTTGGCGTGCAGGGATGTAGCGGTGGGAAAGTTTCACGGCTGCCTGAATTGCTTCATCGAGAATAATCACGTTATGGTGTTTTTCCAAAGAAGCATTCAATGCCCTAAGCATGTTGATGGCTTTGTTTTCGTCGGGCTCATCCACTTGCACCACTTGGAAACGGCGGGTTAAGGCAGGGTCTTTTTCAAAGTATTTTTTGTACTCTGCCCATGTTGTCGCGCCGATGGTACGCAGTTTGCCTCGGGCCAGTGCAGGTTTGAGCAGGTTGGCTGCATCGCCCGTACCGGCTGCGCCGCCAGCACCGATCAAGGTATGGATTTCATCAATGAAGAGCACAATGGGAGTCGGGCTGGATTCCACTTCGTCCATAACCGCTCTAAGGCGTGATTCAAATTCTCCACTGACGCTGGCACCGGCTTTGAGCAAACCGATATCCAGCAGGATTAATTGAACGTCTTTCAATGCAGGCGGAACATCTCCGGCAGCCAAACGCAATGCCAATGCTTCGACTACGGCTGTCTTACCGACACCAGCTTCACCTGTGAGAATCGGATTGTTTTGACGGCGGCGCATCAGGATGTCGATCATTTGTCTGATTTCGGCATCGCGACCGGTAAGAGGATCTATTTCGCCATTCTTTGCCTTTTCAGTGAGATTGCTGCCGTATTTGGCCAAGGCACTTTCTTTGTGGGTAGCATTAGGCTCCGAAGATAAGGCGTTTTGGGTAACATCGAGATTTTCTTCAGAGTTCGCAGTAATAGCGACAATGTTGTTTGCCAATGTTTCAGGTTTGATTTTGAGGAACTCGGATGAAATATTGGCCACAATGCTCTGTAAAGTTTTATTTTCAAGAATGGTATAGAAAATGTGAGCAGTACGGATTTTGTCGGTACCGAATTTGAGCGAGCTGTATGTCCAAGTTTGCTCGACAAGGGTTTGGATATGTTCGGAAAAATCGATAACGGCAGTCGAGCCGGCGGGAAGTTTTTCAACTGCTGTTAATACATCTTTGCGGACTCTGGCTTCGTCTAAATTAAAACTGTTGATCAGACAGAAGATGTCGGTTTTCTCGGTTTGCAGAAGAGAATGAAGCCAATGAACCAACTCAACGTAGCTGTTTTCACGAAGACGGCAGAAGGTGTAGGCATTTTCCAGAGTTTTATACAAGGTGGTATTCAACTTGCCAAATAATACGCTGCGGCTGATGTTTGACATGATGTGTCCTTAATTGAGTTATTCCAAGTATGTCTAAAAATAGTTTGAAAGAAGCTTTTTCCGACAAAGGGGTCGTCTGAAAAAGCTGTTTAATGGTTGCTGACGATCAAGTCTTCAGCATCACGGGAAACATTTCCCAGCCAAGTTGTTAAGCCGAGTTGTGTTTGTCCACCTAAGTCCATGAGCGGTATTTCTTTTTGCATTAAAACAGGCTGTATATCCCATTCATATTCATCTGCGGCAAACAGCCGTACCCACTCGCGTAAACGGGCGGTATTGATACCGTCTTTGAAGAATGATCGGTAAGCGGGCAGGTTAAGCGGACCGATGATGATGCGGAATTTACTTTGAACATCATAAAGCTTGTCACCCAGCAGCAAGCCATCTCCCAAGGTATAGTTGCCCATGATGCCGATTTGCGTTTTTTCTTCCGAAACCTCAACCCAGTATCCGACATTGGTTTGAATGGTAACGGGGACTTTGAAATAACGGTTGAGTAATTGTTGAAGATTGGCTGTCGAACGGCTTTGCTTCATCAGTAGGCCGGCAAAATAACGCTTGGCAAATTCGTGGATTAAGCCTTTGTTATGTATGGCCGGTGTATCCAGCCCATTAAAGCTGGCGATATATTTCCCAAAACGGTCTTCAGCATTTTTATCTAAAGAAATAATGCTCTGAGCGTTGGCCCATGCCCGATAGAATAAGACAGCCAGACGGTGTTGCAACATATTGGCAAAACCTGTCCATGTCCGGTCGCCGTGTTGGTGTTGACGCTCATAGGCATATTCAGTCAAATGCAAGGGCAGGGGGCCGGATGGACCGAACAAACCGAATCCGTTGATGGAAATTTCCACATAACGCGGCGATAGGGCAACCGATTGGATGTTGCGCGGAGCAAAAATAAGTGATGGCTCTTGGCGAATCCTTATTTTCTCCATTTTGGGGCTGACGGCTTTGCCTAATAATTTTCCGCCAGTAACAAATTTGACGGATTCAAGCTGGCGCAAGAGTGAAAAATAATCGTATTTATAGGGCTGGGAGGCGATTTTGTTTAAAAAGCCAGTCAGTTTTTCGTCCCATGTATCGTCCAATGCGTCGCCAAAATCTGTTTGAGCGTTAACCGGACTCATACGATTACCCTCTCTCCAACAGCAGTCGGCCAAGTAGCCATATGTCCTTGTTGGAGCGTGTCAATTTGAAGCTGTATGAATGAGTTAATCGACACCAAACGTTGGAAGTAATGGTTTAAAACCGAGCCGAACAGGAAGGGATGGATACCGCCCAATTGCGCTTCATCCAGCGTAACCGTGATTTTGATGCCTCGAACAGGTGCTGCAACTCCGTAATGACGGACTACCTTGTTCACAATGGAAGTCTCAACACGTGTAATCGATTCAATCTGTTTTTTCAGCAAATCATTTTCGGAAGAAACAAACACCATTAAAAGCTCTTTTAAGGTGACGGGTGCATCTTCTTGGTCGATGTTTAATAATGACAGATAGTTCAAGCTTAATTGGTTTAAAAACGACCAAAGCGTTCGATCCTCACTCACAGCCGCTTGAGGACGTGTTAACTTAGAAATCAGCTTGATAGAGTTAACCGGCAGGAAGCCTTCAATCAGGAAATCAGACTCTCCGTCGCGCGGCATCATCAGTGGCAAATCCCTGCTGGTACACCAAGCATCTACGGAAAGATGTTGTATGCCAGAATTGAAGGCGTAATCCCGATTGTCGGCCAGAGACAAAAACACTTCGCTGCCCAAGTAGGAAGAACGGAAGCCATTTTTGACAGAATTTTCTGATGGAACTCTGTCTGCACGCCGTGCTGAAAAATAAGCATGCTGAGTTTGGGCTTCGGGGAAGAGTCCCATATCCGGCGCTTTGTACATCGGAGAAAATGCAACGGTTTGACGGTTGTTGGTGTCAAAACCTTTTACTTGTTCGATGGCGTAGACTTCATAATTCAAAGGCTGCGTACGGTCGATGATGACGTGGTGTTCCTGATCTTGGATATTTACAGGAAAGCGGGAGCTTTTTTTTCTGAATAGATTCACCACCGGCACCGCATTGACAGAAAAATCCTCTACGCCGATCAGTTCTGTCAATTCAGGTATTTTGTTGCTGAATAAAAATGAAAGACTGAAATAGCGTTTGCGGTAAGTAATGATTTTTTTATTGACGCCCTTATCGTTTACGATTTCTTCCAAATGTTCGGGCACTTTGGGTAAATGTCCGTCATTCTCAGCCTGACGGACAGCCTGTTTGATATCTTTTTGAGCGATAAACAGGAATTTTTCCGGCAGACGCGCGTATTCCTGCATAATCCTGAATGCACTGACGGATTTGTCCAAATTAAACGATAAGGCTTCATCTTCCCGAAATCCCCGATGTTCCGGTTTGGAGGACAACGGGTAATACCATTGTTTGGGGTTCTCATAACTGTGGCAAACGACGCCTACGCATTCTGAGGCCAGTAAAAACAGCAGTGCAGATGACTTAGAAAGCTCCGTACCTAAAAACACAGATAATTCATCCGGCAACATTTCCGAACATGCGCCCGGTACGCTGAGCGAGAAGTCCAAACGTAAGGCAGATTGCACTTTTTTCCCGGCAGATGCTTTGAGCGCGGGAAGCGTACTTGGTAAATAGCCGAGCGAATCGGTATATTTGGCTTTTTCTATGCGTAAAGGTAGGATTTCAGTGGCTTTGGTTACGGAAAACGGGCAACTTACTTTGAATTCGTCGATGGGTAATGAGCGCAATACTCTGCCACGTTCCAGTAGATTGATCACGTCGGCGTTGTATTGACCGGTAGGTTCCAAATTGACAATAGCTGCCGCCGGTTTCTGATTGATGAAGTCAGGGTAAACGACTTCTAAGATTCTTTGTACGAAACGGGGATATTCCGCATCCAGCTTGAGCTGGGTGCGGGCAGTAAGAAAGCTTACACCTTCCAATAGCCTTTCGACATAAGGGTCGGGGATGTCGGTTGTATCCAGTGCCAAGCGGGAGGCGATTTTGGGGTATTGCTGTGCAAATTCCCTGCCCATTTCCTTCAGGAAGGTCAGTTCTTTATTGTAGTAAGACAATAACTTGTTATTCAAGACCTATTTCCCCCATCTAACAAGTCAAACAACCCGGTCTCAACATCCATACTGGTTCGTAGCAGGAACTCTTTGGGATAAGGATTGAGTTTCAGGTAACCTTTGACTTCAATAATAAGTTTGTTGTGTAAAGCATCGTCATCATCGTCTACGGTATTTACGATAACTTGCAGGGTTTTGCTTTCGAGACGTGGTTCGAAGTCGATGATGGCTTGTTTGATGTTTTGTTCTACGTTCTGCCATTCTATGTCGGAGAAATTCACTCCCGACAGGGGCGGTATGCCGTAATTGAGTGTGGAAGAGCGTACATTGACAGGCAGATCTTTCTCCATACTTTCCGCTTGCATGTTGCAGGTATTCAGTAAGTAAAGAATATCGCGCAGAACAGCCTGCCGATATTGATCAAGATTGATGACCTGATCTGGGCGTGCTTCTTTTTTCTTGCGCGGTTCTTCATCTGTCAGTCTGTCAAACAAAGAAGGCAGCAGTTGGTTTCTGAATTGCGACATGATTGATTGCGGTAGTCGGAGAATGGGTAAGGTTTAACGCTGTTGTCCGAATTTGATATTACGAATATCCAAGAGACCAAAATCATGGCTGTCGGTATACAGGGTTTTTTGACCCATGCCTGTAAAGAGCTGTTCGGCTACTTCTATCCAGTCTGTTTGCGAACAGTTCATCAACATATCCGACCATTCGGTTTCTGCGTCCGGTAAAACGGCATAGCGGGCGGGGCTGGTACATTGAATGCATTCGCCGTCGGTAAATTTGATTTCAGACGACCTCCAGATGATGTCGAGCAACGAGCTTGGTGCTTTAAAAGCTATACTTTCAATAGAGTCCCAAGTTTGCCAATAGTAGTGGCCTTGATAGAAGAATTCATAAACAAAAGCAGTACGTACGTCGCCATCCATAATCCAGTTGCTGTCGGTTTCGGCAACCGATTTATCTGCTAGAAGATAAGTGATGTGCGCTGGTGTACCGTTGATACAGTCGGATAAGGCTTCGTAGTCGGCAGTGAGGGCAGAGTTTTTTTTCTCTGCAACATGAGCAACTAAAGAGAGTTGTTTTTGAAGAATATCGAGTTTGCTGGCGTGCTGTTCCAGAGTTTTGGGTTTTTGCTGTGTTTCCAAGACTGCTTGACGACGCATTTCGGCAGAAATGTTTTCAATAAGGTAGAGCATCAGAGGCTTTTGAGTATCGGGAAACAGTTTTTGGTATTGCCCGATTTGCTTTAAAGCCTGTTCCCATTTGGCACTCAGACAGAGGTATTGAATCAATGCCAAACGATGTTCCTGATTGTTAGGATTTGAACGTACAAGCTCAATCATGTCCGTTAATTTAGTCTTCAAATCCATCCCAGCAACTCCTTATTTATTTGTATAAAGTGTGTAATAGTTGAAACCCGATTAACTTTTCAGGAGGACGGAGGTCGTCTGAAAAGTAAATTTATTGTAATAAAGCCTGACTTAAAACGCCTTTTAAGCCAGGTTTCTGCAGTTAAATGCGCATAGTGGTTATGCGGATTTGTTTTCTTTGATGTTGAAGGCCATTTGAACTTCAGCGCCTTTAGAACCTTTATCGGTTTGTTCCCAATATTGGTTTTTCACTTTGGCAGCTTGGAATGAATAACGCATTTTCAGCGCATCGTTGTCTTGTACACCGATGAATTTTACGCCGGTTACCAAGACATCTTCCAAAGTGGTGCGCGAATATTCGATCTGTTCACCACCGGCTTTGCATACGGAAATTTCTACTTTGCTCAAGTGTTGGCCGGTAGCACAGTTTTTCAGAATGGTCGGAGCGGCTTTATCAATAGCGGCAACTACGGTCAAGTCATTGAAATTGACTTTACCGGCACCACCGCCACCACCGCTGGTCATCGAACCAGGTTGCTCGGCACCCCAGTCAAAACTTTCGATGTTGGTCCAGTCTTTGTGGTTGGAATCTTTTGATTCGCCGTTAACACCTTCAACTTTCATGAACATATCAATAGCCATGTTTTTACTCTCCTTGTTAAAAGGTTAAAAAATTAAGGGATTCAACAACAGGGCATGAGCATGCCCACCTAAATAAACCAAACCCGACTATTCCTGTTTAGCCGAAGGCAGTTTGGAAACCAAGCGCAATGAAACGGTAAGGCCTTCGAGTTGGTAGTGCGGGCGCAGAAAGAATTTGGAAGTGTAATATCCGGGATTGTCTTCAACTTCTTCCACAACCACTTCGGCAGCGGCCAACGGTTTACGGGCTTTTGTTTCTTGAGTGGAGTTAATCGGGTCTCCATCTACATAATTCATAATCCATTCGTTTAGCCAACGTTCCATGTCTTCACGCTCGCGGAACGAACCGACTTTGTCGCGTACGATACATTTCAGATAGTGCGCGAAACGACAGCACGCAAACAGGTAAGGCAGACGCGCAGACAACCGGGCGTTGGCGGTAGCATCCGGATCATAATATTCAGACGGTTTATGCAGTGATTGAGCACCAATAAACGCGGCCAAGTCGGTATTTTTACGGTGAATCAACGGCATGAATCCCAATGCTGCCAATTCGGCCTCGCGGCGGTCACTGATGGCGATTTCGGTTGGACATTTCATATCCACGCCTCCGTCATCCGTCGGGAATGTGTGGCAGGGAAGGTTTTCAACGATACCGCCGGATTCCACGCCGCGGATTGAGGTACACCAACCATAATATTTGAATGAACGGTTAATATTTACCGCCATTGCATAAGCCGCATTGGCCCATGTGTATTTGTTGTGATCCGCGCCTTCAGTTTCTTCTTCGAAGTCAAACTCATCGACAGGATTTGTCGTGGCACCGTAAGGCAGACGGGACAAGAAACGTGGCAGGGCCAAACCGATATAACGCGAATCTTCGGAATCACGCAGGCTGCGCCATGGGGCATACTCGGCATTTTGGAAAATTTTGCTTAAATCACGAGGATTGGCCAATTCCTGCCAAGACTCCATCTGCATTAATTTGGGAGATGCGCCGGCAATAAATGGGCAGTGTGCGGCGGCAGCAATTTTTTCAAGACTATTGAGCATTTCTACATCGGGTGCAGAGTGGTCAAAATAGTAGTCGCCAATCAAACAGCCAAAAGGTTCGCCACCAAATTGACCGTATTCTTCTTCATAAACGCGTTTGAATAGGGGGCTTTGGTCCCAAGCAGTGCCTTTGAAGCGTTTTAAGTTGCGGGCAACTTCTTTTTTAGAAATGGGCAATACCTTGATTTTTAATAAAGTATCAGTTTCGGTGTTGGTAACCAAATGATGCAGGCCGCGCCATTCGCCTTCCAACTTTTGGAAATCTTCATGATGCAGAATCAGATTAATCTGTTCAGAGAGTTTTCTGTCGAGCTCGGCAATAATTGCTTCGATAGTTTGATAAGTGTCGTCTGAAATAGTAATGGCATTTTGTAAGGCCTGTTGGGCCAGTGTCGCCACAGCATTATTTACAGCGCTTTTAGCTTCTTCGGTTTTGGGTTTGAATTCTTTTTGCAGCAGCTGTTCAAATTCATTTGCGGCAAATACGCTTTTCGCGCCGCTATCCCCTTGGATATCTAATTGCTTTTCAGTCATGATTCACGCTCACTTTATTGATTTCATCTGAAATTACTGCTCGTCTTTGGGTGTCGCTTTAGGCGCAGCTGCAAGGCTTTTCAGCAGCTCGCTGTCTCCCAAGACTTTTCCGATTAATTCTTCAGCACCACTCTTACCATCCATATATGAAAGCAGGTTGGCAAGCTCTGTACGCGCTTGTAGGAGTTCGTTTAAAGGACCTACTTTTTTGGCGATTGCTGCCGGAGAGAAATCATCCATGCTTTCCAATTCAAGTTCTACATTCAAGTTGCCTTCCCCGGTAAGCGTGTTTTTGACATTAAATGCGACACGCGGTTTGAGGGCTTTCATGCGTTCATCGAAATTATCTACGTCAATTTCCAAAAATTTACGTTCGGCCAATTCAGGTAGCGGCTCTACGGGTTTACCGACCAAATCTGCCATCACACCCATAACGAATGGAAGCTCAATTTTTTTCTCAGAACCGTAAAGTTCTACATCGTACTCAATCTGTACGCGAGGTGCCCGGTTGCGGGCAATAAATTTTTGTCCGGATGATTTGTTTCGTGACATATTCAATGACCTTTAAATGATAAAAGTTGTTTATTTAAACGAACTTTAAATATTGCGGATAGACTAGCTTATTCGTTGGAAGTTCCCGTTTCTTCGTCCTGCTTCCCGATCAAAACTTCCAGATTGGCAATGCTTTCAGGACTAATATCTTTCATGATGTCGTAGAAGTTCATATTCATTTGTCGCTGTACCCTACGGATAAATAGTGGGGCAGGGTGGCTGGGTTCCAGCGTTTCGAAGTAGATACAGATTTTTTCCAAAGCCAAATCGACATCAGCACGATTTTTGATATTCAGACGACGCCAAGCATCCGCTTCTTGAAGGGTTGATTGCTCTTGGGCAACGGTCGAAACGGGTGTTTCAGCGGGTTGTTCTGTTTGTTCAGCCTGTTGCAGCTGCGGGGTACTTCCATCGTTGTAATTGATGGCTTTGTGGATCAGGGTGAGCGGTTTTTGAATCACTTCAAAATTGAGTGAGTGTTCGTCTTGCAGCTGGGTCGAGAAAGTGTTTTGAATATCTTTCAGATGGTCTAATGCCTGGATTAAGGCAATCAATTCCGGTTTGCCGGTATCAGCACTTACCCTAATATCGAGCATCAAACGTTCTTTGCCGCCCGGATAACTTTGAGGGTCATTGCCTTGCAAGACAGAAACTGCTTCTTTAACGGTAATAGGCTGTTGGGTCAGGCCATTTACTAATAATTTGGCTGAAAATACTTCTTTGGCGATGCCATCAAGTGTCGTGAATGCACTTAATGCATTGATTCGATAAAACGGGTCGGGTTCGCCGTCCTCATCTTCGAGTTTGGGATATAGGGATTTCCAATATAGATCCACATTGGTTTTGATGGCTTCGCAGCCAGCGCAAAAGCCAACCAGCCCGTGTTTTGCGGTAAGAGCCTGTGTGTAATAGGCTAAAACATGGAGGTCTTTTGATTCAGCCAGCAGTTGATTACATAGCTTCTCTACTGTAGCCCAATCAGGTTCTTCAGCAGGAATGATGGTGTCACCATATTGACGTTCCGGTTTTCCTTCGGCAGCGCTTTGAAGCTCTAAAAAGCGGCTATCATATTCAATATTTACCCCTTCAGGGGTGTCGGCGGAAATTGGTTCAGCCCATAGAGGAAATGTACTCATCTACTTATAATCCAAATATTTTATTAAACAGAGAGCACGTCGGCTCCCCGTCTCTTTCTATATGGTTACCACTTTCGCATTCCATCCAAAAGCTACCGATGTTATCTGTTTTGGATAAAAAAATGAGGAAAGATTCAGATAGCGGATTGGTAGGTTTGTGAATTGTATCTAAGCAATCTTTTAAAACACATTTACCATTAATCAATGTTTGGTTAAAAAAATCTATATTTTTATAAAAGAAATTAATAGATTTTAACTGTTCGGAAGGAGTGTAAGGCTTTTGAAATAATATAAAAGGATATTGTCGACCTGTTTGGTCGGAGCTAAGGGCAGTTATACCTGTATAGGTTATGTTCGCAGGCAGTTTAATACAAAACAGCCAAATACGAGATGCGAAAAGTACCTTTCGGGTAAATGGAATTAACTTATCTTGGTTGGTGCAACGACCAAACCATCCATCCCAAAAGTTTTTATCGTTAGCTTGGAGATTGTCAGAAACAATAAAATCACGAGATTGATTTAATTTTCCGAAAAAGTAGGTTTCTATTTGCTGCATAAATAACAATCGCGCAGTGTAAAATTAACAAAAGATAAAGTTACTTAAGGTATTAATTATGCCTTTGCCTTAAACCATATCCAATATGGCTGATGCGTATATATACTTTACCATAATTTTGGTTTATGTATTAATATATTTTTTTCTATTTAAAATAATAGGTAAGGCAATTTGGTTATGAAAAAAAGATATTTACGGAACATTTTTTATTATTTTACTGTCTTATAATACAATTTATTTGCTGTATGTTGTTTGTTATAATCAGCGAAAACGAACTCATTTTAAAATGTCAGATTCATTTTGACTTAATCTTCAAGCCTGTGGAGATCTCAGGTTTTTCATTCCAAAAGCAATAGAATCTCGATGGAGGGAGTAAGCGCATGGCCTCTTTCGGTAACACTTTCGGTGTTCTCATTCCTAAACCAGCCGCACCGGCCATGGTGTCTCAAGGCTCTGCCAATCCACCTGAGCCGCTGACCAATGCAGCCGGTCCGGTCGATGTGATAGAAATGGTTGCCGATGTTGCTTCCACTGCCCTTTCCATAGTTGCGCCTGATTCCGCTGCAGCCGATGCAGTTGATGCCATATCCGAACTGGTTTCCCTCGCATCCATGATTCCTGGTCAGCCGGGTCCTAAACCCCCTTCCCGTAAAATGGTTAGCGGTTTCAGCGGCGGGATGGGTATGGGCTTCGATGGTGGGATAGTTACCTCAGGTCATGGCCACTGTATTCCTTGTAAGGTAGCTGCTGCTATCGGTAATCCCGTAAACGCAGTACTCGGTATCAAAGTCCTATTTGACGATACCGAGACCGACTTTGCCTTCGACTCCCCGCTTCCCCTTGTTTGGCAGCGTAGCTACTATTCCGACCAAATAGGCAACGGCTGGTTGGGGCAGGGTTGGTCGCTGCCGTTCTCCATGCGTCTTGTCCGTACTGCCGACGGTTTCCTTTATATTGATGAGCAGGGCAGGGAAATTCCGTTGCCGGATATCAGCGACGAAGCGGACGAGCCTTATTCCGCAGCTGACGAAGATGAAGACGATTTATATGAAGAAGAGGCTGCCCCAAGACCTGCTTCCGCCGAAGAAGATCCCTACGGATTGGATGATGCCTATTTCGATCCTTACGAACAAATCTTCTTTTCACAGATTTCAGACGACCTCTACCAAATCGCCTCCCCCGACGGCGGCGCACGGCTGCTGTTTGCCGAAGTCGATTCCGGCTGCGGCATTTTCCAGCTGGTCGCCCAGCTCGACCGCAACGGCCGTCATATCCGCCTCTGCTACGACGACAACGGGCTGCCGCACAGCATTTACGACGGCAGCGGCCGACACTTCCAGCCCGTATTCTCATCCATCCGTCTGCACGACAACGATCCCGACTTCGACCCGGCCGGAGAACGGGACGTCTTCGTTTCCGAAGACGAACGTTTCTACGTCAACCGCCTCACCTCCGTCACCTTCAACGGCAAGGAACTGGTGCGCTACGACTACGACGGCTATGGCGATTTGACCGCCGTTTACGGACGCGACGGCAAAAAACTGCGCGGTTTCGCCTACCGAAGCCACATCATGGTCGAACACAGCCAGCCCGACGGACTGGTGTCCCGCTACGAATACGACCGTTACGACACCGACGGCAAAGTGCTCAAGAGCAGCAACAACCTCGGCGAAGAATGGACGTTCGACTACCGCAAAGACCATACCGTCGTTACCGACGCATTGGGACGGACGGAAGTGTACGGTTTCGACGAAAACCGCGAACTCGTCTACCGCATCGATGCCGACGGACAACGCAGCGACAGCGAACGCGACAGCTACGGCCGCATTACCGTAGAACGCGATCCCCTCGGACGCGAAACCCGCTATCTTTACGATACCGAAGGCAACGTCATCGCCATCACCGCGCCGGACGGCAGCAGCACCCAAATCGACTACCACGAAACCCTCAACCTGCCGGTTGCCGTCAACGATCCCGCAGGCAGGATTACCGCCTACGATTACGACGAACGCGGCAACCTCGTCAGCATCACCGATCCCGCCGGTTACACCACTAGCTACGGTTACAACGCCCAATGGCTGCCCGAAACCATTACCGACGCCTTAGGCAAAACCCGACACCTACACTACGACACCCTCGATCAGCTCGTCTGCTTTACCGACTGTACCGGCGAAACCACCCGCTTCGGTTACACCGAATACGGCGATCTCGAAACCATTACCGATGCGCTGGGCCATACCACCCGCCACCACTACGACGCAGCGGGCAACCCCGTCCGTACCGACTACCCGGACGGCAGTCACGAAACCTTCGAATACGACCGCCTCAACCGACTGACCGCCCACATCGACGGACTCGGTGCCAAAACCGCCTACGAACTCGCGGTGGACGGACTGCCGCTCAAACGCACCAACGCGCTGGGCCATACCTTCGCCTACGCCTACGACAAAGCCCGCCGTCTGACCGTCCTCACCAACGAAAACGGCGAAACCTACCGTCTCGATTACGACCCGACTGACAACCTGATCCAAGAAACCGGCTGGGACGGCAAAATCACCGCCTACGGCTACGATGCCGCCGGACAACTGGTTCAACAGACCGAATACGGTCAAAGCAATCATGAAGGTCGTCTGAAAGAGCGTCCCGAGACTTGGCACATCCACCGGTTCAAACGCAACATCCTCGGCCAACTGATCGAAAAACAGAGCCGCAAAGTCTCCGGCCGCAACGGACAAAGCAAAGACGAAGGCATCAGCCGCACCCGTTTCGAATACGACCCCATTACCGGCAACCTGACCAAAGCCCGCAACCAACACAGCAGCGTCGAACTCGCCTACGACGAACTCGACCGCCTCATCGGCGAAACCACCGTCCACAACGGCCAAAGCGCCACCGTAGGCTACCAATACGACCCGCTGGGCAACCGCATCCGCACCATCCTGCCCGACGGCCGCCATATCGATTACCTGTACTACGGCAGCGGACACCTGCACCAAATCAGCCTCGACGGCGAAGTCATCAGCGACATCGAACGCGACAAACTGCACCGCGAAATCCAAAGGACGCAGGGCAGCATCAGCAGCCTGTACGACTACGACCCCATGGGTCGTCTGAAAAGCCAGCGTACCGTCTGGAGCGGCACACAAACCCCCCGCGGCAAACAAAACCCGCTGGCCGGCGGTGCCGTCAACCGCCGCTACGCCTACGACAAAGCCGGCAACCTGATTCAAAGCGCCGACCAAAGAAGCGGCGTCCTTAATTACGTTTACGACAAAATCGGACGCATTCAGGAAGCCCGCAACAGCCAAACCGGCCGCAGCGAAACCTTCGCCTTCGACCCCGCCCACAACATCCTCGACATCCCGACATCTGCTCCCTCTCCCGTGGGAGAGGGCAAAACGACCGCTCCGATTTCAGACGACCCCAAAACTCAAGGTCGTCTGAAATCACCTGCCAACCCCAACCTTATCAGCGGCAACCGCCTCAAAGAATACAACGGCATCGAATACACCTACGACGCATTGGGCAACCTGATTTACCGCCAGCTGCCCAATGGCGAAAACCAATATTACCAATACGATTTAGAAAACCAGCTCGTCCGCGCCGAAATCAAAAAGCCCGCAGGCAATACCGAAATCTGGACCTACGCCTACGACCCGTTCGGACGACGCCTTTCCAAAGAACGCCAAGACAAACTCGCCTGGACGAGCACCGAACCGAAACGCACCCACTTCGTCTGGGACGGCAGCCGCCTATTGCAGGAGTACACCTACAAAGGCAGCTATACCTATATCTATACCGACCAAGACAGCTACGAACCGCTGGCGCAAGTCTTTGACAACGCCAAAGACGGCAAGCAATACCTCGCCTATTTCCACAACGACCAAGTCGGTATACCGAGGGAGATGACCGACATCCATGGTAATCTCTTATGGTACGGCGAATACACCGCCTGGGGTCGTCTGAAAAAGGATGAACGCGTCTATCGGAATGCGCATCAGCCGTTTAGATTGCAGAACCAGTATTATGATGAAGAAACCGGGCTGCACTATAATTTCTTCCGTTACTATGAGCCAAACACTGGTAGATTCATCAATCAGGACCCGATTGGATTAGCTGGCGGAGAAAATCTTTATTGGTTCGCTCCTAATGGGCAAGATTGGCTAGATCCTTTAGGTTTGGATAGAAAGCCAAACCACCGCTTAAGATCACAAAGGCCTAATGCGATGCGAGATCATCATACTGTTCCTCAAGAAATGCTTAAAGATGAAGATTTTGTAGCTCAATTAGAACAATGTGGACTTAAAAGTAAAAAGGCAAGACGGCAATTTATAGATCAGCAAATAGTACGTATTGATGCAAAAAAACATGATGATATACATAGGAGAGGTTGGAACCAGCAATGGAAAACTTGGTTTAGTAATAATCCTAATTTCAAATTATCTGACATAATGGATCAAATACAAGTTATGATGAAACAACACAACATTCCTAGAGCAACTAGAAATTATGTTAGAAAATATAAACGAAATGGGCCAACTGCCTTTATAATTGGAAAAAAATAATAGATTTTTTGTAAAAGGTAATAATTATGAAATTATTTGAAGTTTATAGCGATCTTTCCTCATTTTCTGAAAAAACTGATATTTACGGCGATTTTGCTCATATTTTATGGGAAGGACATGCCTCTAAAAAAACTAGAAATGTTCCTAGCCCTGAAATATATATTGATCGACTAGGTCCTGATGTACCAGAGGCCTATGTATCGAATAGAAGCTTGATAGTTTCCCAGAAAATTAAAGATTCTTTATTTACTTCAGGACTAACTGGATTTACTGCAATTCTTGCAGTCAAAAATAAAATTATTAAGTGTGATTGGAAAAATCTTTCAGAAGATTATTTTGAAAAATATTACTCCATTGATGATGTAATTGATAAAGGTAGGCACAATCAATCAATTGCAGACAAAATGCCAAATTTGTGGTGGATAAAAGCTAATGATTTTATTAGTTTTCATAAAAAATCTCCTCAAGAATGGGATTATGTTATTGATAATGAATCGGATTTTTATCATGGTACAGGGGATAGATTAGGAGTTTTTGTTTCTGAAAAAGCTAAAAGCTTTATGGAATCTTTATGCTTACCATTAAAATATAACGAACTTTGAATCTTATTTTTTATTTAACAAGTGTAGTCTACATGAGTAATAGGTGCTCCTAGCATACACGTAATCAACACTGTGAGGCCGTCTGACAAAAATTACTAAAACTTTTCAGACGACCTCAAAACCTTCTTTGAGGTCGTCTGAACCATTTGTTCTTTAACAATCTCATTAGCAGTTAACATAGAGGTCGTCTGAAAACCAACTTTCAGACGACCTTTGTTGTAACGTACTTAACCGCTGCTGCGCCTACGACAAAGCCGGCAACCTGATCCAAAGCGCCGATCAAAGAAGCGGCGTACTCAATTACATCTACGACAAAATCGGACGCATTCAAGAAGCCCGCAACAGCCAAAGCGGCCGCAGCGAAACCTTCGCCTTCGACCCCGCCCACAACATCCTTTCCGACAAAGCGGCCGAAGGGAAGGGCAGCAACATTAGCAGCGGCAACCGTCTCAAAGAATACAACGGCATCGAATACACCTACGATGCACTGGGCAACCTGATCTATCGCCAGCTGCCCAATGGCGAAAACCAATATTACCAATACGATCTAGAAAACCAGCTCGTCCGCGCCGAAATCAAAAAGCCAGCCGGCAATACCGAGATTTGGGAATATGCCTATGACCCGTTCGGACGAAGACTGAGTAAGGAAAGAAAAGACAAACTTGCCTGGACGAGTACCGACCCGAAACGCACCCACTTCGTCTGGGACGGCAGCCGCCTATTGCAGGAGTACACCTACAAAGGCTGCTACACCTATATCTACACCGATCAAGACAGCTATGAACCGCTGGCCCAAATCTTTGACAACGCCAAAGACGAAACCCAATACCTCGCCTATTTCCACAACGACCAAATCGGCATACCGAGGGAGATGACCGACATCCACGGCAATCTGTTGTGGTATGGCGAATACACCGCTTGGGGTCGTCTGAAAAAGGATGAGCGGGTTTATAAGAACGCGCATCAGCCGTTCCGACTTCAAAACCAGTATTACGATGAAGAGACCGGACTGCATTACAACCTGATGCGCTATTACGAGCCTGAGGCGGGTCGGTTTGTGAATCAGGATCCGATTAAATTAATTGGTGGAGATAATTTATATCAGTTTGCACCGAATTCTATTGGGTGGATTGATACTTTAGGTTTAGCACGTAGAGGAACTTACAGAGGAGAGAGAGGGAGCCATAAAGGAGGAGAAACTAATCACTCTCCAGCTTGGGGAGCATATAAAGATTTACCAAATAGACCATCTTATGGTTCTGCACCTGCGTATCATATGGATAAAGCAGATCATAGAGGCATGTCAAGTACAGGGAGTTCAACTACTGCTCGTCGTTGGAGAGCGCAACAAAGACAATTTATCCTTCAAGGTCGATGGGATTTGGCTATGGAGATGGATATTATTGAGACTAAGAGGAAATTTATAGATAAATATGATAAGAGATTGAGAAGGATGGTGCGAGAAGCCGTTAGACAGAAATTAATCACTAAATATCAAGCATCTAAACTAAGAAAGGTCATTGGAAAATGCAAGTGAATGAAGTTAAAATTATTCCTTTTAAAGGCATAGATTTAGGTAATCGTTTTTTTCAACTTGGAAATACGATGGAGCAAATTATTGCTAAATATGGAAAGGCAGCAAAGGTTATAGAAGATAACATTCTTAAAATTACTTCTGAATATAGAGATGCCTGCACATTAGAATATAAAAATAATAAATTAGTTAGCATTATTTGTAGTAAACATCTGAATCCAATATTTGATAATTTAAATCTTTTTGAGCCTGAAAATATTAAAAAATTAAAAGAAGAATATGATTGCATTGATGGAAAAGCATATATTACATTTCCTACTTTAGGTATTTCCATAGGTGGCATGTCCAAAAAAAGGATACCTGAAGGTAAAGTTGTTATAGTCTTCGTAAAAGAGGAGATAGATACTTATGAATTTTTTGCTAATGAGGATTGAGAAGCTGTCGCTCGCTTAAATCCAAGCCGTAGCCTGTATAAACTCTTAAGTCCTGACGTAGAGGGTGTGCGGTATGCACGCACACGGTTTCTGTTTTTCAGACGACCTCACTATCTTCTTTGAGGTCGTCTGAATTATTTGTTCTTTAACAATCTTAAAAGAAAATGGCTCTTAAATTAGATTTGGATGAATTAGAGGTACATAATCATGATGGGACAGTACATAAATTCTCTAAAGGTGACTTAAAACCAGTTAAGAAGGGGGGTAAAGGTTGGAAAAAACCTAAGAAATCTAAAAAACCTGGAGCTTGTTAAATTTTATATGGAGTAAATGGAGTAAATTATGTGGAACCCAGTAGGAATTTCATTCGATGAGTCCGATGATGAAGGTCTGTCATATATCTACTTTGATTTGGGAAATTTTCATTATTTCACCCTAACCTTCAATCAAGATGAAGATGATAAAATATATCTTGAATTCAATGAACAAACGTTTTCAATTGAGAGCAATAACGTTACTTATGATTTAAAAGGTAATATCTTATCATTCGATTTCGGAGAAGATATTCAGAAATCTTTGAAAATTGAGAAACATATTGATATTGAAATAAATATAGACATTGATATGGTTTCGTTTAGGAAAACACTAGAAAATATTTTTCTAGCAAAAAACAGAATGTAACTTGTATAGCAAACCGTAGCCTCGCACAAAACCTTCAGTCCCGACGTAGTGTGTGTACGGTACGCACGCACGCGGTTTCTGTTTTTTCAGACGACCTCACTATCTTATTTGAGGTCGTCTGAATCATTTGCTCTTTAACAATCTCATATTGGTCAGCTGGGACGGCAAAATCACCGCCTACGGCTACGATGCCGCCGGACAACTGGTTCAACAGACCGAATACGGTCAAAGCAATCATGAAGGTCGTCTGAAAGAGCGTCCCGAGACTTGGCACATCCACCGGTTCAAACGCAACATCCTCGGCCAACTGATCGAAAAACAGAGCCGCAAAGTCTCCGGCCGCAACGGACAAAGCAAAGACGAAGGCATCAGCCGCACCCGTTTCGAATACGACCCCATTACCGGCAACCTGACCAAAGCCCGCAACCAACACAGCAGCGTCGAACTCGCCTACGACGAACTCGACCGCCTCATCGGCGAAACCACCGTCCACAACGGCCAAAGCGCCACCGTAGGCTACCGATACGACCCGTTGGGCAACCGCATCCGCACCATCCTGCCCGACGGCAGCCATATCGATTACCTGTACTACGGCAGCGGACACCTGCACCAAATCAGCCTCGACGGCGAAGTCATAACCGACATCGAACGCGACAAACTGCA
>NZ_CEXQBZ010000122.1:0-35269 GCF_982712965.1 Neisseria flava
AAGTGAATCGGTTCCGTACTATCTGTACTGTCTGCGGCTTCGTCGCCTTGTCCTGATTTAAATTTAATCCACTATATTTCAGAGGCTGTCGACATTTCATTTTCAAAGTGTTTTTTTACTTCCAAAACAGAAGCCATTAAATGCCGGTAATGCCTAAGGCGTCCCACACATTCAACGCATCCGCCGTCGCCTTCACATCATGCACCCGCACGATTTGCGCGCCGCGTGCTACGGAAGCCAGCGCCGCCGCCACGCTGCCGTGTACGCGCGCCGCTGCGTCCGCCTCGCCGGTCAGCTCGCCTATCATGCGTTTGCGCGACACACCGATCAGCAGCGGGAAACCCGTTTCCGCCATCAATTCGGGCAAGTGCTGCATCAGCGCGATATTGTGTTGCAGGTTTTTACCGAAACCGAAGCCCGGATCGAGCGCGATGCGTTGCGGAGCGATGCCTGCCGCGATACATTCCGCCGCCCTCTCTTTCAAATACCGCGCCACTTCGCCGACAACATCTTGATATTTCGGATTAATCTGCATGTTTTCGGGCAAACCCTGCATGTGCATCAGGCAAATGCCCGTGTCCGCCTGACGCGCCAGCAATCCGACCGCGCCCTCGTCGGTCAACGCCGCTATATCATTAATAATATCGACGCCGCCGAGCGCCAACGCTTTTTCCATAATCACCGTGCGGCGCGTGTCCAAACTGACAGGAACGCCCCACCCCGCCACTTCCGCCAAAACAGGTGCAACCCGCGCCCATTCTTCTTCAGGCGAAACATAGTCCGCACCCGGCCGCGTCGATTCGCCGCCGATGTCGAGAATGTCCGCGCCCTCTTTCAAAAGCCGTTCGGCGTGCGCCAAGGCTGTTTGGGCATTTTGCGAATATACGCCGCCGTCGGAAAAAGAATCGGGCGTCAGGTTGACGATACCCATGATTTTCGGCTTGTCCAAACCGATTTCAAACCTGCCTGCCTGCCAAATGCGCGTGGTCATGATGGTGTTCCGTAAAATAATGAAGACGAAATTATAGGTCGTCTGAAAACATCATGCAGCTTTCAGACGACCCCGTTTTACAAATCCTGCCGTTTAATGCAAAAATCAGGTTTCCCATCCCCCATCCGTCTGACAAAGGAAGCATCATGTACCGACACGTCGAATACTATCCCGGCGACCCGATTTTGAGTTTGGTCGAAACCTTCAAAAACGACCCGCGTCCCGAAAAAGTCAATTTGAGCATAGGCATTTATTTCGATGATGAAGGCAAAATGCCCGTATTGGAATCCGTAAACCGTGCCGAAACCGCCCGCGCCGCCACGCCCGCGCCGTCGCCCTACCTGCCTATGGAAGGCTTGAACACTTACCGCAGTGCGGTGCAGCATTTATTGTTCGGCAAAGACAACCCTGCGTTCGCGCAAGGACGCATCGTTACCGTACAAACACTAGGCGGCTCGGGCGCACTCAAAGTCGGCGCGGATTTCCTGCACCGCTGGTTCCCCGCAGCGCGCGCCTACGTCAGCGATCCGACTTGGGACAACCATCGAGGTATCTTTGAAGGCGCAGGTTTCGAGGTCGGTACTTATCCTTATTACGACCCTGCCACCGTCGACGTGAAATTCGACGAAATGACCGCGTTTTTCAACACCCTGCCCGAAAACAGCGTCTTAATCCTACACCCCTGCTGCCACAACCCGACCGGCGTGGATATGTCCGAACAGCAATGGGACGAAGTATTGCACATCATCAAAACGCGCAAACTGATTCCGTTTATGGACATTGCCTACCAAGGCTTCGGCGGCGATTTGGACAGCGATGCCTACGCCATCCGCAAAGCGGTGGAAATGGAATTGCCGCTGTTCGTCAGCAATTCCTTCTCGAAAAACCTGTCGCTCTACGGCGAGCGCGTCGGCGGCCTGAGCGTGGTTTGCCCGAATAAAGAAGAAGCGGAATTGGTGTTCGGACAACTCAAATTCACCGTCCGCCGCATCTATTCCAGCCCGCCCGCACACGGCGCCTATATCGCCGCCGACGTAATGAACAATCCCGAACTTTACGCCTTGTGGCAAAACGAAGTCTATGTCATGCGCGATCGAATCCGTGCCATGCGGCAGAAGCTTTACGACGTCTTGACCGCCCAAATTCCCGACCGCGATTTCACTTATTTCATCAAACAGCGCGGCATGTTCAGCTACACAGGATTGAGCGTGGAACAAGTCCGCAGGTTGCGCGACGAATTTGCCGTTTACCTGCTGAATTCGGGTAGGATGTGCGTCGCCGGACTGAATGCCTCGAATATCGCCTATGTCGCCGATGCGTTTGCCGAAGTGTTGAAATAAAACTCAAAAAACAAACAGGTCGTCTGAAACCCGATGTAGTTTTATTTGAAGTAAATCAAAAGGCCGCCCGAAAAATTTTCATCTTTCAGACGGCCTCTCTATAATTGGCGCACCCAACAGGGATCGAACCTGTGACCTCCAGCTTCGGAAACTGACACTCTTCCAACTGAGCTATGGGTGCAGGGAAGGCGTAAGATTAACGCAAATCCCGCCTGTTGGCAAAGCCTATTATGCAGGATGGCGCAAACAAGACAAATTCGCAGAAAATTCCCCGCAAATAATCAACAACATAACCAATCCACCCCTTAACAAATGGCAAAAAACTGCCGCCTTTGCGTATATTTTCCACAAGAGCGATTGGAAAGCCCCTGTGAATTCAGTATAATCCAGCAAAATATTGTTAACTGCGTTTAACACACCAAACTATAACTCAAAGCACAACCTAACCTAACGGCGAGGCCTACCAAATGAAACAACTCCGCGACTCAAAAGCCCAAGGCTCTGCATTGTTCACCCTTGTGAGCGGTATCATCATTGCTATTGCAGTCATTTACTTCCTCATTAAATTGGCGGGCAGCGGCTCGTTCGCAGACGTTAACCAATCGTCCGAAGCCGCCACCCAAACCCGTATCCAACCCGTAGGACAACTCGCCTTGGGCGATGGCATTCCGGTAGGCGAACGCAAAGGCGATCAGATTTTCAACAAAATCTGTATCCAATGTCACGGTGCGGACAGCTCCGTCCCCAACGCACCTAAAATCGAAAACAACGGCAATTGGGCTCCCCGTATCGCACAAGGTTTCGACACGCTGTTCCAACACGCTCTGAACGGCTTTAACGCCATGCCTGCCAAAGGCGGCGCAGCCGATTTGACCGACCAGGAACTCAAACGCGTCATCACTTACATGGCGAACAAGAGCGGTGGCAACTTCCCTGATCCCGATGCCGCAGCACCTGCAGATCAAGCAGCTTCAGGCGATGCAGCCGCATCCGCACCGGTCGCTGCCGGCTCTGCTCCCGCAGCCGACGCACCTAAAGCCGAAGACAAAGGCGCAGCCGCTCCTGCAGCCGGCGGTGCAGACGGTCAAAAAGTTTACGAAGCCAACTGTAAAGCGTGTCACGGCGGCGCCATCCCCGGCGTTCCCCATGTCGGCAAAAAAGAAGACTGGGCTCCGCGTATCAAACAAGGTAAAGAGACCCTGTACAAACACGCGCTCGAAGGCTTCAACGCCATGCCTGCCAAAGGCGGCAATGCCGGTCTGAGCGACGACGAAATCAAAGCAGCGGTCAACTACATGGCTAACCAATCAGGCGCTAAATTCTGATTCATTCAGAAAACGCCATAAATGCTCCATCAAAAACGCACCTTCAAACAAGGTGCGTTTTTATTGGCTATACCACCTGCTTCCGCTTAACAAGAGACAAACAGAAAGCAGATGGCAACTCTAAGATTTTTATACTTGCATACAAGCCATACTCTAACTTTCCCTACCGAAACAGGAAAAGTGCAAGATTACCGTTACAGCAACAAAGTTATGCGAAATCCAAGCTGCTCTATAGCCCGCATTGTGCAGATATAGTGGATTAAATTTAAATCAGGACAAGGCGACGAAGCCGCAGACAGTACAAATAGTACAGCAAGGCAAGGCAACGCCGTACTGGTTTAAATTTAATCCACTATACTTAAAAATCAGTGCTGAAGCCTGATCTCCCAAATGACAAAATTGCCGCAAACAACACCTTCATCATCATTCCCTATTTCACCACTCCTCCACTTACAAGATAGGGGGCAGGCTTGAATTTCAATTCATACCGATTTGCGGCAAGAATTCCAATTAAAAAGGTCGTCTGAAAACCAATGTTGGTTTTCAGACGACCTTTTTTGTTTTTTAGCTTATAGCTTATTTTGCCGCTGAAGCAGTAGACGCTGCTTCGGTTTTTGCACCAGTGGCTGCATTCTCACCCCATGCAGCAGGATATTTATAACCTTCGAAGCGTTTGTGAGCGTAGGCTTTGAACTCGTCGGAATTATAGGCTTCGGTTACATCTTTGAGCCATTGGCTGTCTTTGTCAGCGGTTTTGACTGCTGCCCAGTTGACGTAGGCAAAGCTCGGCTCTTGAAACAGGGCTTCGGTCAGCTTCATACCACTGCTCATGGCATAGTTGCCGTTAACGATGGCGAAATCAACGTCAGCGCGGCTGCGTGGCAGTTGTGCGGCTTCTAGTTCTACGATTTTGATGTTTTTCGGATTTTCAGCGATGTCGGCTTTGGAAGCAGTCAGCGGATTAACGCCGTCTTTCAACTTAACCCAGCCCAATTCGTTCAACATTACCAATGCACGGGCAAAGTTGGACGGGTCGTTAGGCGCGGAAACGCTGCTGCCGTCTTTAACTTCATCCAAAGATTTCAATTTACCCGGATACAGACCCAAAGGCGCAGTCGGCACTTGGAAAGTCTCAGTAATATCTAATTTGTGTTCTTTTTTGAAGTCGTCCAAATAAGGCTTGTGTTGAAAAATGTTGATATCCAGTTCACCTTCAGCCAAAGCGAGGTTAGGACGGACGTAATCGGTAAACTCAACCAGTTTGACGGTATAGCCTTTTTTCTCCAACTCAGGTTGGATTTGATCTTTGACCATGTCGCCAAAGTCGCCAACGGTTGTACCAAAGACGATCTCTTTTTTCGCCGCGCTATTATCGGCAACCTGTGATGCGGAAGATGCGGCAGGTGCGCTGTCTTTCTGCCCACCACAAGCTGCAAGCACCACAGCAAGCGTAGCAGCAGAAAGGGTTTTAAAAAAAGTATTTACTTGCATATCTTACTCCTGATAATTCATTGAAACAGTTTTCAGACGACCTCTGCCGTCAAAAAACGAGAATTTTAAATCTATTTGGTAAAACTCAGGGTGTTTTTTGCAGATTTTTCTGTTGATTCTTATTATTACCACAGTATATTCGAAATAAAACTCGGCACAATCCAAAACTTACGCGCTATGATAGCCTACAATTTTCCAAGTCAACAGATCTAGCTCGCGTTACCCAAAACGTACGAATAGATTAAAGAAGGTCGTCTGAAATCTTGTAGATAGGGTTTCAGACGACCTTCTATTTCATATTAAATAGATTTACATTACCAACGATTAAATAGAAAAATCCTCGACAACTGGAGCATAAAGCGTTCTATCGACCACTTCACGTGTCAGCTTAGGCGCGAACAATTCTATAAAATCATATGCATAACCCCTAAGATAGGTATCTTTCCTAACGGCAATCCAAGTTGGAGACGACTCAAACAAATGCGAGGCATCCACTAATTCCAGATCCGTGTCATTCTCAGGATCGTAAGCCATCTTCGCCATCAACCCAACACCAAGACCCAAACGGACATACGTCTTTAAAACATCAGTGTCTGCTGCTGACAACACGACATCAGGCTGCTCCAACCTGGCTTTATTAAAAGCCCGGGCAATACTACTCCCCTGATTGAACGCAAATTCATACGTAATCAAAGGAAAAGAAGCCAAATCCTCAATACTTAAAGGATTTTTACAATCCAACAAAGGATGTTCATGCGGCACAATAACCGCATGATTCCATTCATAACAAGTTAATTTACCCAACTCCGGATGCTCATCGATACGCTCAGTTACAATCGCAATATCCGCCTCCCCATTGCTGACCATCTGGGCAATCGCTGCAGGACTGCCCTGCTTGATGGTCAGCGTTACTTTAGGATAACGTTTGACAAAATCTGCCACAATTAAAGGAAGAGCATAACGTGCCTGCGTATGCGTTGTCGCAACAACCAAAGAACCACTGTCGTGTTCGGTAAACTCATTCCCTATATTTTTAATATTCTGAACATCACGCAAAATCCGATCCGCAATTTCCAAAACAGCCTTTCCCGGTTGGGACACAGATACCACACGCTTGCCGCTTCGGATAAAAATCTGCACCCCCAACTCCTCTTCAAGAAGCCGGATTTGTTTAGAAATTCCTGGCTGGGAAGTAAATAGTGCTTCAGCAGCTTCAGATACATTCAGATTATGCCGGTACACCTCCAATGCATACCGTAATTGCTGTAATTTCATAAACGGCTCGTGTTCTATATATTTGTATGATTTGTGCGACAAATGGCAGACAATTTAACATATTTTTCCTAAATTGTCGGCAGCACCCTCACCTCAAATAAAAACTTTTGTTTTAAATAGTACTATACAAACCGATTATCGAAACCAACATTTCCCTCAGTACAAACTGTATCCTTCATACAACAACAAATGGCAACAAACTCCGATTTACCCATAAATAAATGACACAAACTTGATTTTTAGGCATGATTCGAAGCTAGGAAGCAGGCAGTTTCATGATTGTATGAGGCATTGAGTATTGACAGTAGGCACCATGCTTCTTTATAGTGCAAACTGATATATCCGATTTGCCGCTGCTTAGTATGCTGCGGCCTGTATATTGGTAATTTGCAGCGGTTCTTAAACACCCGCCGCATAACAATTTAGATGAGGGAATAAAATGACCAAACAGCTGAAATTAAGCGCATTGTTCGTTGCATTGGTTGCTTCCGGCACCGCAATGGCAAGCGAACCGCATACCAAACACGGCTACACCGTAAGCAGCCAATCTCAAGAAGTTGTCCGTAACAACTATGGCGAATGCTGGAAAAACAGCTATTTCGACAAAGAGACTCAAGGTCGTGTCGAATGTGGTGACCGCGAAGCAGTAGCCGCAGTCCAACAAGCTCCCGAATATGTTGACGAAACCGTATCTCTGTCTTCTAAAACACTGTTCGGCTTCGATAAAGATAACCTCCGCCCTGAAGCTCAAGAGAATCTGAACGCATTAGCCCAACGCCTGAGCAATGAAAACGTTCAAACTGTACGTATTGAAGGCCATACCGACTTTATGGGTTCAGAAGAGTACAACCAAGCTCTGTCCGAACGCCGTGCAAACGTAGTTGCCAACTACTTGGTTGGCCGTGGTGTTCCTTCCAGCAAAGTTTCCGCTACAGGCTTTGGCGAGTCTCAAGCTCAAATGACTGCTACTTGTGAAGCAGAAGTAGCAAATCTGGGCAAAAAAGTATCCAAAGCTAAAAAACGTGCTGCTCTGATTGCATGTATCGAACCTGATCGTCGTGTTGACGTGAAAATCCGCAGCACTGTTACCAAACAAGTTGCCCCGGGTCAAACAATTGAAGGTCAAGGTGAACGTCCTGCAGTAGATGAAGGTTGGATTCCTTCTCCCTACAACGGTGTACACGGTTACGCCAAACCTTAACTAAATTCAATTTTAATTCAAAACCCTGCATCTGCGGGGTTTTCTTATTATCCCCCCTCACTCTTACCCCCATAATATAGTGGATTAAATTTAAACCAGTACAGCGTTGCCTCGACTTGCCGTACTATTTGCCTCGCCTTGCCCTACTATTTGTACTGTCTGCGGCTTCGTCGCCTTGTCCTGATTTAAATTTAATCCACTATAATCAAAAAATCAATAAGCAAACCTTAATGAAAATCAGATACAAAAAAGGCATCCTAAGATTACTCAGGATACCCTCTTCAAGCCTCATATCATCAAGTAAAATTACTTAATCTCTATCTTCTCTTCTCCTCCCATATAAGGCTGTAAGGCGGCAGGAATATTGATGCTGCCGTCGGCGTTTTGATGGTTTTCCAAAACCGCCACCAAAGTACGACCAACTGCCAAGCCGGAGCCATTCAAAGTGTGTACCAAGCGGTTTTTGCCGTTTTCGTCTTTGAAACGCGCCTTCATGCGGCGTGCTTGGAAATCTTCGCAGTTGGAGCAGCTTGAGATTTCGCGGTAGGTATTTTGCGCGGGAACCCAGACTTCCAAGTCGTAGGTTTTGGTTGCGCCGAAGCCCATGTCGCCGGTACACAGGGTAATCACGCGGTAGGGCAGTTCCAAAGCCTTCAGGATGTTTTCGGCGTGACCGACCATTTCTTCCAGTGCTTCGTATGATTTTTCGGGATGAACGATTTGCACCATTTCCACTTTGTCGAATTGGTGTTGGCGAATCAGACCGCGCACGTCTTTGCCGTATGCGCCCGCTTCGGAGCGGAAACATGGGGAATGGGCGGTCAGCTTCAGCGGCAAATCGCTGCCTGCCACGATACTGTCGGCAACGGTATTGGTCAGCGTCACTTCGGCGGTCGGAATCAGGTATTGCGTTTTTTTGCTCTCGTCGCCGCCGCGGGTAACGTGGAACAAATCTTCTGCAAATTTAGGCAGTTGACCCGTGCCTTGCAGGGTGGTGTCGTCCACGATGTAGGGCGTGTAATGCTCGGTGTAGCCGTGTTTCAGCGTGTGCGTATCGAGCATGAATTGCGCCAACGCGCGGTGCAGGCGGGCGATTTGGCCTTTCATGACGGTAAAGCGTGCGCCGGACAGTTTCGCGCCACCTTCGAAATCCAAGCCTAAAGGTTCGCCCAAATCGACATGGTCTTTGATTTCAAAGTCAAATTCGCGCGGGGTGCCGACTTTGCGGACTTCGACGTTTTCGGTTTCGTCTTTACCGACGGGTACGCTTTCGTGCGGCAGGTTGGGAATGCTCAACAACCATGCGTCCAATTCTTTCTGAACGGCATCCAAATCGGCGGCTGCCTGCTCCAAATCGGTTTTGATTTGGGCGACTTGATCCATCGCTGCCTGCGCCTCTTCGTGTTTGCCCTGTCCTTTCAATGCGCCGATTTGTTTGGAAATGCTGTTGCGCGAGGCTTGCAGTTCTTCGGTTTTCACTTGGACGGCTTTGCGCTGCTCTTCCAAGGCATTGAAACGTGCGGTATCAAACTCGTAACCGCGCTGCGCCAAACGTTCGGCGACGGCTGTGGTGTGGCTGCGGAGCTGTTGGATGTCTAACATTTTGTTATTCTCTCAATAGAATTCAGAAATGGCATTATTGTAAACCAAATCGCCAATCTTTTCATGACAACACTTTTATTCAAAAACCCTTTCTTACATATCATGCATTGCAGAAAAAGCAAGAATGGGATAGAATCCATCGTTTTGTCAAACCTTGCCTTTTGCTTTCGCATGGCAAAAGGCTGTATTTAATCATCCATAAGGAGATAACATGCGTCATTATGAGATCGTGTTTATCGTTCATCCTGATCAAAGCGAGCAAGTGCCTGCTATGGTTGAACGTTACAAAACCATGATTGCCGAAGCCGGCGGTAAAATCCACCGCTTGGAAGACTGGGGCCGTCGTCAACTGGCTTACCCGATTAACAAAATCCACAAAGCACACTATGTTTTGATGAACATCGAAACTACTCCTGAAGTAGTTGAAGAGCTGGAAACCGCTTTCCGCTTTAACGATGCCGTACTGCGCCATCTGACCATCAAAACAAAACATGCTGTAACCGAAGCTTCTCCTATGCTGGGCGGCGAAAAAGCAAAAAACTTGCTGAACGGTGCAGCTGAAGAAGTTGCAGCAGCCGAATAAGATTGGATAATCTTACAAAGCTTACCGCCCTGATTTACAAGGTTGAATCCTTAAGATACACGCCGGCAGGAATCCCTGTTTTGGATATTATGTTAAAGCATGAATCTTGGCAGGAAGAAAACGGGCAAAAATGCCTGGTCAGTTTTGAAATTCCCGCGCGTATTTTAGGTAAGCAGGCTGAAGAATGGCAGTATCGGCAAGATACGATGGTAGAAGCAGAAGGCTTTCTCGCACAGCGAAGCAAACGCTTCCCAAGGCCGATACTCCGCATACAGAACATTAAAGAATATAAAGGTTAAACGACAATGGCTCGTCAATCATTCAAACGTAGAAAATTCTGCCGCTTTACGGCTGAAAAAATCCAAGAAGTCGATTACAAACAAGTTGATCTACTGAAAGACTTCATTTCTGAAAACGGCAAAATCATCCCTGCCCGCATCACCGGCACCAAAGCGCATTACCAACGCCAATTGGCTACTGCAGTCAAACGCGCACGCTTCCTGGCTCTGTTGCCTTACACCGATCAACACAAATAATTTTGGAGTTTAAATCATGCAAATTATTCTGTTAGAGAAAATCGGCGGTTTGGGCAACTTGGGCGACATCGTTACCGTAAAAAACGGTTACGCCCGCAACTTCCTGATTCCTGCCGGCAAAGCCAAACGCGCTACTGAAGCCAATATGAAAGAATTCGAAGCACGCCGTGCCGAATTGGAAGCCAAACAAGCCGAAATCTTGGCCGATGCTAAAGCACGTCAAGAAAAACTGGACGGTCAAACCATCACTATCGCTCAAAAAGCAGGTGTGGACGGTCGTTTGTTCGGTTCCGTTACCAATGCCGACATCGCTGCCGCGATTGTTGCTTCAGGCGTTGAAGCTGCAAAAGCCAACGTCCGCCTGCCTAACGGTCCTCTGAAAGCCGTGGGCGAGTACGAAGTTGAAGTGGCTCTGCACACTGACGCTGTTGCTGCGATTACCGTTGCTGTTGTTGCGGCTGCTGAGTAATAGACAGTCTTAAAAGGTCGTCTGAAAGGGAATGGAATGTATATTCCTGCCGTCTTTCAGACGACCTTTTTGCATAATTAAGACTACTTCTTTAGTGACTATAAATTCAGATATGAAAAAACTTATCCCTTTCATCGGAATATCAACCGCGTTGCTGCTTTCCGCTTGTAGTACAACCAAAACAAACGTTGAGTCTGCTAAAACGGTTGAGCCGATTAATCAAAGCAAAAACCAGCGTCCTGCTTTTGATTCTGCTGCGGAATCGGTTGCCAGCAGCGGCTTTAATGCCAATACCAATGTCCGCCAGTTTATCCGTTACGAGGCGGCGAAAAAGCAGTTTACGGAAGCCGAGCTGCAAAACTTCTTCAATGGCGTGGTTTACAAGGGTAATATCATCAATATCATGTACCGCCCGTCTACTTCGCGCCCTTGGTATGAATTCCGTACAGGCAACTCCGGTGCGACGAAATTCAACGGCGGCAAACAATTTTACGCCGCCAACCGTGCCGTTATCGATGATGTGGCGCGCAAATACGGTGTACCTGCCGAGCTGATTGTGGCGATTATCGGGATTGAGACCAACTACGGCAAAAACACAGGCAGCTTCCGTGTTGCCGATGCTTTGAGTACTTTGGGTTTTGATTATCCGCGTCGCGCCGAGTTTTTCCAAAACGAGCTGATTGAGCTTTTGCTGATGGCGAAAGAAGAAAAAGAGAACGTTTTTGACTTTAAAGGCAGCTATGCGGGCGCAATGGGTATGCCGCAATTCATGCCTTCGAGCTATCGCAAATGGGCGGTCGACTATGATGGCGACGGACACCGCGATATTTGGAACAATATCGGCGACGTTGCCGCTTCTGTTGCCAACTATATGAAGCAACATGGCTGGAAAACAGGTGGCAAAATGATTGTTCCCGTCAATCTGACGATTACGCCTGATTTGAAATCCATCATTGACGAGAAAACGGCTTTGAACCGTACCGTTGCGGATTTCAAAGCGATGGGTGTGGTTCCGCAAAAAGCGGTTGCCGACAACGAGAAAGCCGTTTTGTTCAGCTTGGAAACCAGTCCGGGCGTATTTGAATATTATCTCGGTCTGAATAATTTCTATACGGTTTGGCAGTATAACAACAGCCGGATGTATGTTACCGCCGTGCGTGATATTGCCAATGCAATCAACAACAACGGTTTGTAATATTCAAAAACCACCTTCTCCAAGGTGGTTTTTTATTTGAGGGCCTGAAAAAATCCACTCTAAATTCAAGCAATCAAACGGATTTTCATACCGTAATGCTTTTTGCCATGTCCGGAAACAAACTGTCCGCCGCGCGCAGGCGATAAAAATGCGTTGCCTTCGGCGGTAGGCTCGGCGCAGGTGTATTGTCCGTTTCGGTCACTCCAAAGTGCGTAAACGGGCAGATTTTGCGTTCGGATGTCGAGTTTCATTCCGTCAAACGCAACATGTGTATCTGACGGCGAGGCGACAAATTCCGTATGTGCAATATAGTCGGCATCGTAGGGCGCACCGTTGAAATCGAATTGGGTGCCGACGGCGGGGAAATAGGGATGGAAACCGGGCGAAGTGCGCACGGGCACATCGCCGTAATTGCAGACGGTCAACGCGGCGACTGCTTCGTTTTCGTTCGGCAGGCTGTAATCCAGCAGCCATTCGACGTTTTCGTAGCCCTTTGCCGTGCTGATCAATCTCAAGCCGACATCCGATTCGTTTTGATAACGGATTTCCCAAGTGGAGGTTCTGCCGAAACCGTGTTGCGCCAAATGGTTTTTACCGTCCGGTCCGAACTGCGGCAGTCAGACGTGCATCCCGCCGCGTAATTTTGTATCAGGACCGACTTGAACGCTGGTTTTCGGGAATAACACTTCCCGACCTTGTAAAACCAAGTTGTCTATATATGCGCCCATGGTGTTTATCTGCATGGATGCGGAATAGTTGCGTAAGATGATTTCAGATATGGCGGTTTGTTCTTCAGATTGTTTTAAATTTTGTAACATTCTAACATTTGTATACGTGCCATTACCGATATGCAGACAGAAAATCCTTAATAAAAATCAAAAAAATGCTAAAATACCAGGCATCTTCCAAGGTCGTCTGAAAGGCGTTCAACCACTTTTCAGACGACCTTCCGATTTATTTCCAGCAGAGAAAACCTTATGGCTTATCAAGTTCTTGCCCGCAAATGGCGTCCGAAAACCTTTGCCGATTTAGTCGGTCAGGAACACGTCGTCAAAGCCTTGCGCAACGCGCTGGACGAAGGCCGCCTGCACCATGCCTACCTGCTGACCGGCACGCGCGGGGTCGGGAAAACCACCATCGCCCGTATTCTGGCGAAAAGCCTCAACTGCGAAAACGCGCAACACGGCGAGCCTTGCGGCGTGTGCCAAAGCTGTACGCAAATCGACACCGGTCGCTACGTCGACCTGCTGGAAATTGATGCCGCCTCCAATACCGGTATCGACAACATCCGCGAAGTATTGGAAAACGCCCAATACGCACCGACCGCCGGTAAATACAAAGTCTATATCATTGACGAAGTGCATATGCTCTCCAAAAGCGCGTTTAACGCCATGCTGAAAACGCTGGAAGAGCCGCCTGAACACGTCAAATTCATTCTCGCGACCACCGATCCGCACAAAGTCCCCATCACCGTTTTGAGCCGCTGCCTGCAATTTGTCTTGCGCAATATGACTTCGCAGCAGGTTGCCGACCACCTTGCCCACGTTTTAAACAACGAAAACATCGCCTACGAACCCGCCGCCTTGCAACTCTTGGGTCGTGCCGCCGCAGGCTCGATGCGTGATGCCTTAAGCCTGCTCGATCAGGCTATCGCCATGGGTTCGGGCAGCGTTGCCGAACAAGACGTCCGCCAAATGATTGGCGCGGTGGATAAACAATATCTGTACGAACTGCTGGCGGGTATCGTCAACCAAGACGGCGAAGCCCTGCTGGCGAAAGCGCAGGAAATGGCGGCGCGCGCCATCGGTTTTGACAGCGCGTTGAGCGAACTTGCCATGCTGTTGCAACGCCTCGCCTTGATACAGGCGGTTCCTTCCGCTTTGGCTCATGATGATCCTGAGCGCGAAACCCTGCTGCAACTGAGCCAGGCACTCAGCGGCGAACAAATCCAGCTTTATTATCAATGCGCTATCCACGGCAAACAGGATTTAAGCCTTGCGCCCGACGAATACGCCGGCTTCGTCATGACCCTGCTACGTATGCTTGCGTTTGCGCCGCTGGCAGCGGATGCGCACGACGTTGGCGGACATATCGAAAATACTGAGCTGCATTCTGCCGAAACGGGTGTCCATACCGCAAAGAAGCCTTTGCAACTTCCCCAGTCTGAAGCCGCCAAACCGCCCGTTCAGACGACCCCTGCGCCTGCCACGTCGTCTGAAAACAAGGTTTCCGAACCGGTTTCAACTCAAGGAAACAACGACGTCCCACCTTGGGAAGACGCGCCGAGCGAGGCAGAAACCGTAACAGAAACGCCTGCGCAAACGGCGGATGCGAGCGTTCAGACGACCTCTGACGCAGCAGAGACAAACACTTCGTCCGCAAACGAAGCAGAAACGCCGTCTCAGACGACCCCTCAAGACGAAACGTCGTCTGAAAATCAAGTTTCCGATAACGAGGCAGCAAACAACGAAACCGACGTTTCCTTGTCTGAGACGTCGTCTGAAAACCCCATTCAGATGACCCCGATTGAAGAAGCCGTGGACGCAGAAGCATTTGCGCATGAAGCCCCCGTAGCGCCTTTCTACGATTACGGTGCGCCCGATCATGACTACCCCGTAGAAGACAGCGCGGAAATGCCCCCGCCGCCGGATTGGGAACACGCCGTCCCTGCCGATACGGCAGAATCGGAAGCCGAAGAAGACCACGACGACGACGAAGGCACGCAGTTCGCCCCGTTGCCCGAGTTTTCCACCGAAAATTGGGCGGCAATCGTCCGACATTTCGCCCGCAAGCTCGGCGCCGCGCAAATGCTGGCGCAACACGCCGCATGGACGAACTACGACGCAGGCAGCCATCTGATGATGCTGTCGATGACCGACGAAGCCCGCGCGACCGCCAACAAAGAGCGGCTCGACAAAATCAAAAACACGCTTGCCGAAGCCTACGGTCTGCCATTGAAATTGCAAACCGAACCGTGGCGCGACGATGCGGGCTGGGAAACCCCGACCATGCGCCGCCAACGCCTCCAACTTGAAGGCATGCAACAGGCACAGGATTTGCTCGAAGCCGACGAAACCGCGCGTCAGGTTTTAAAAGTTTTCGAAGCCCAATGGCAGCCCGATTCTTTGGAACTGGCGGAGCAGGCGGAATAACGGCATCGAGAATTTCCGTTTCCCTTCGGATACATAAACATTCAGGTCGTCTGAAAACCATCAACCCGCTTTCAGACGACCCTTCGCACCAAACGCTATAAACCCATAACCTTAACGATTCAACCACAGGAGTTTTAAATATGTTCGGAAAAGCCGGATTAGGCGGCCTGATGAAACAGGCGCAGCAAATGCAGGAAAACATGAAAAAAGCGCAAGCGAAACTTGCCGAGACCGAAGTAGAAGGCGAAGCAGGAAACGGCTTGGTTAAAGTCGTGATGACCTGCGCCCACGTCGTGCGCAAACTCGAAATCAGCCCCGACCTGATTCAAGAAGCCGCAGACGACAAAGAAATGCTCGAAGATTTGGTGCTCGCCGCCATCAACGCCGCTTCTGAAAAAGCCGAAGAAACCACCAACAAAACCATGGGTGCATTCACCCAAGGCCTGCCCGCAGGCATGGGCGACTTCTTCCGCTAAATCCTCGCCGTAAAAGCAAACAAAGGTCGTCTGAAACGCTGAAAAGCAGTTTCAGACGACCTTCGGATTATCAGTTTGACAAATCGATACCCGTCCAATATTTTCAGACGACCCCTGCCCGCTTTGGTAAAATATAGTGGATTAACTTTAAATCAGGACAAGGCGACGAAGCCGCAGACAGTACAGATAGTACGGCAAGGCGAGGCAACGCCGTACTGGTTTAAAGTTAATCCACTATACACCATACAATCAACCGCCCTTTTCCACTATTCCCCAGCAACGCCAACCGCCCATGACCAACCAGCGCATCAACCACGAACCTGTCTTCCTGCTTGCTTCCGCCCCTTGGCGCGAGAGCAGTTTGTGGGTGGAAGTGTTCAGCCGCCGTTACGGGCGCGTGGCTTTGTTGGCGAGAAGTGCGCGCAAGCGGCAGAGCGAGCTGCGCGGCGTGTTGGTGCCGTTTGTACCGATCAGCGCCTCTTGGTACGGTTCGCAAGAGTTGAAAACGCTGCATCGTGCAGAGTGGATAGGCGGCTGGCCGCAGCCGCAAGGCAGGGCTTTGTTCAGCGGCCTGTATATCAACGAACTAATGCTCAAACTGACGGCTCGCGAAGACCCGATGCCCGAGCTTTATGACGCACTGGAAGCAGTGATGCGGGCGGTATGCGGCGAAAGCAGCCATACCGCCGCGCTGCGGCGTTTCGAATGGGCTTTACTTACCCGCTTGGGATTCGCGCCCGATTTGTTCCACGATGGCAACGGCGAAGAAATCCGCGCCGAAGAAACCTACTGGCTGACGCCTGAAAACGCGGTCGTCCCCATCGAAGAAGCCGAACGCTTCAATCCGCGCAACTATGGCGTGGCTGTCGGCGGCGACATTTTGATCCAGCTGCGCGAGGGCGATTTCACCCACCCCGAAAGTCTCGGACAGTCGCTAAAAATCACGCGCCTGCTGATTGACAACCTCCTGCCCGAAGGCATTAAATCCAGACAGGTTTTGCAACAGCTCCAGCAATTCAGTTTCGGCGTTTAATCCTTTTCAGACGACCTTTTCATTTCGATTTTTTCTCTTAGTTTCATTCTGATGCGGAAAATCAGAAGCATACCGCGCACATCAATCCGCAATCTCTGCAAACCTCTCCCAATTTGCCAATACATACGCCACAGCCGCCGCCATATCGTCGTCCGCGATTTCGTAATATTCGCCGTCCAATTCCTCAAAATCCGGAAACTTAGCACGAATCACATCCAAAGATGCCCCACCATCCGCCATTTCCTCGATTTTTGCGCCGTCCCGCTCGTATAAAGCCTTCGCCTTATCCAAAATCTTAGGCGTCGGTTTAATCCGCCAGCGGCGCAGGCTGTCGGCAACGGGGTTATGGAACACATATTCGCCGTAACCTGCCGCAATCAGTTGCACAAAGCCGCCCTCCTGCACTTGGCTGTCCAAATAGCAGTAAGCCGTCAGCGTGTGCTGCTCGTTGTTCAAACACCGCATTTCCTCATCGCCTGCCGCATCCGTATAATCCAAATACGCCGCGCTCAATGTGTAGAGGAATTCTGCCGCATCTTGAGGGTTCAAATCATCCTGCCGGAAAAGTGTCGTCATGTTAAAGCCCGTCTGAAATAAAATAGATTTAAAGCTGATTTATAAAAACTGCATTATAACCAAAGCATTATCAAACCAAAACCCATTTTCAGACGACCTTTTACGCTGCACAAGAAGGCGATATATCGTACAATAAGGTTGGATTTACCAAGGAAAAATCATGAACGCAAACACCGAAACCGTCATTATCCAGCCCAAAGACCTGCCGCTGCACTGCTCCGGCCCCAATCACGAAACTTGGAACGGTCATCCGCGCGTCTTCCTTCCGATTCAGTCCGACAGCGACATCGAATGCCCCTACTGCGGAACGCGTTACCATCTCGAAGGCCACATTCCCCACCACCACTATTGAGACGCTATGAAGAGATCCGCCCTCCTGCTGTTGCTCGGACTGTGTACCGCCTGCGGTTCGTATAAAGCCGTCCGCCCCAATGCCCCGCGCGTCGTCGTCGCCGAAGCGCAAAACAACGCCATCCGCTACCAAGCCGCCGACGGCAGCCGCATCTCCGCCATCTACGTCAACAGCAACAGCCCGATGACGGTCGAGCTGTATCAGGGGAGCACGGTCGAAAAACTGACGCAAACCCATTCGATGACCAAAACCACGGAATACCGCAACGCAAGCACAAGATGGCAGCTTCAAGACGGCTTCGCCACGCTTACCCGCAGCGGCAAAACCGTCGTATTTACCGAAATCATTGAATAATCCTGCCTGAAATGTTTATCAAAAGGTCGTCTGAAAAACCTTAAACGATGGTTTTTCAGACGACCTTTTGACAAGTTCGGTATCGTAAATCCACATCGGAAATATCTGTTCAGTTATTCCCGCCTGCGCGGGAATGACGGCGATTTAGGCAGCTTCGATAAATTGTTATCTGCCTTTTAAAAACAGCTACACCTTCAAATCAAAGGTCGTCTGAAAACTGCAATATGCGGTTTTCAGACGACCTTTTGTGTTGCCAAGCTCAAAGCAAGGCTAAACCTGATTCGTGCAAGTCAATGATCGACGGTGATGCCTTTGCTTTCTTGCTGTTTCTGTTCGTCCAGTTTTTTTTGCAGGGTGTCGCACGGGGTGTCGCAGTCGCAGACTTTTTTCATGCCCAGTGAGGAGATGCCGCCGCAACTGCCTTTGATGGTGCGCTTGGAGAAAATATAGCCGACCGCCATGCCGAGGATGACGAGGAGGAAGAGGCCGAAGGTGAGGAGTAGGGTTTTCATGATGGTGTTCCTGTGGGATGGATATGGGTGTGCGGGTATTAATGGAGTAGTTTTTTAAACGCGCCAGACATTTCGGTATGGTAGCCGTTTTGGTCGCGGATAATCAGGAAAACGGCGAGGTTTTGCTGTTCGGCAAGTTTGAGGGCTTCGGTTTCGCCGAGTACGAAAAGTCCGGTGGACAGACCGTCGGCGGTGGTGGCGTTATCGGCGACGACGCTGATGGAGGCGAGTCGGTGCGACAGCGGACGGCGGGTTTTGGGGTCGATGATGTGGGACAGCCGCCTGCCTTGCGGGTCAACGTGGAAAATGCGGTAGTCGCCGGAGGTGGCGAGGGAGCGGTTGTTGAGGGGGACGACGATTTGGGTGTTGCCGCCTTGGACGATGTTGGGCTGTTCGATGCCGATGCGCCAAGGCTCGCCTTGGGCGTTGCGGCCTTTGCCGTGCAACTCGCCGCCGATTTCGACAAGGTAGTTTTGGATGCCGAGTTTTTCAAGTTCGCCTGCCACTTTGTCCACGCCGAAGCCTTTGGCGATGGAGGAGAGGTCGAGGTAGGTTTCGGGTTGGGTTTTGGCGAGCGTGGCTTGTTTGCCGTTTTGCGTGAGGATGATTTTGTCCGTACCGGTTTGGGCGGCAGCTTTGTCGATTTCGGCTTGGGTGGGTTCGCGGGTGATTTCTTTGTTCGGTCCGAAGCCCCACAGGTTGACGAGCGGGCCGACGGTTACGTCGAGCGCGCCTTGTGTGAGGCGGTTGAGGCGTAAGGCTTCGGCGGTTACGGCGGCGAAATCGGCGGAAACGGGCATGGGTTTGCGGGTTTCGCGCATTTGGTTGAAGCGGCTGATTTCGGAGTCTTCACGGTAGGTGGACATTTGGCGGTTGACTTCTTCGAGCGCACCGTCAATCTGCTTTTTCACGGCTTCGGGCGCGGGCGGGTTGGGGAGGTCGTCTGAAAGGTATTTGACGGTATAGGTCGTACCCATCGTTTCGCCCTGAAGCACGGTTTGTTCGGATGTTTTTTTGCCGCATGCGCCCAAGGGCAGGGTAAGGGCGAGGGCGGCGGCAAGGGCAGGAATGGCAGAGGGCAGGTGCATGATAGGGTGTTCGGGTGTTTTCAGACGACGTATTGTAACGTAAAACGCAAGGGCGCGCGGCTTGCGGGGGAAGGGCTTTTCTGCTAACATCCGCGCTGCATTAAGAGTTGGGAATTCCATGCCAACCTGCTTTTCAGACGGAAAGGTAAGGTGGACGGCTGCAAAGCCGATGTGGTCCGAGAGGGCAATTCAAATCCCCCCGCTTGATGCGGGAATTTTTTTGCCTGTATGTTTTGTGCAGGCAGGATTCCGAACCGCTTTATCCAAGTAGGAATATTTATCATTTGGATGGAGCGCAGGTGGAAATTTTGTTATGATTTCCGTTGTGGGACGTATGATGAAACAACAGGTCGTCTGAAAGCAGACGGCTTGTTTTTGAAGGAAAATATTGAAATGAGCGAATATCTGTTTACTTCCGAATCGGTTTCCGAAGGCCATCCGGACAAAGTAGCCGACCAAGTGTCCGATGCGATTTTGGATGCGGTTTTGGCGCAAGACCCCAAAGCGCGTGTCGCGGCGGAAACTCTGGTAAACACCGGTTTGTGCGTGTTGGCGGGCGAAATCACCACCACCGCCCATGTGGACTACATCAAAGTCGCACGCGAAACCATCAAACGCATCGGCTACAACTCGTCCGAGCTGGGCTTTGACGCCAACGGCTGCGCGGTCGGCGTGTACTACGACCAGCAATCCCCCGACATCGCCCAAGGCGTGAACGAAGGCGAAGGCATCGACCTGAACCAAGGCGCGGGCGACCAAGGTCTGATGTTCGGCTACGCCTGTGACGAAACCCCGACCCTGATGCCGTTTGCCATCTATTACAGCCACCGCCTGATGCAGCGTCAAAGCGAATTGCGCAAAGACGGCCGCCTGCCTTGGCTGCGTCCCGACGCAAAAGCGCAGTTGACCGTGGTTTATGACAGTGAAACCGGCAAAGTAAAACGCATTGACACCGTCGTCCTGTCCACCCAGCATGATCCGTCTATCGGTTACGAAGAGCTGAAAAACGCCGTGATCGAGCAGATTATCAAGCCCGTTCTGCCGCCCGAAATGCTGACTGCCGAAACCAAATACCTGATCAACCCGACCGGCCGCTTCGTTATCGGCGGCCCGCAAGGCGACTGCGGTCTGACCGGCCGCAAAATCATCGTCGATACCTATGGCGGCGCAGCTCCGCACGGCGGCGGCGCATTCTCCGGCAAAGACCCGTCCAAAGTCGACCGTTCCGCCGCTTACGCCTGCCGATATGTTGCGAAAAACATCGTTGCAGCAGGTTTGGCAACCCAATGTCAGATTCAGGTTTCCTACGCCATCGGTGTTGCCGAACCAACCTCGATTTCCATCGATACTTTCGGCACAGGCAAAATCAGCGAAGACAAACTGATTGCCTTAGTTCGCGAACATTTCGACCTGCGCCCCAAAGGCATCGTCCAAATGCTCGACCTCTTGCGCCCGATTTACAGCAAATCCGCCGCATACGGCCATTTCGGCCGCGAAGAGCCTGAGTTTACTTGGGAGCGCACCGACAAAGCAGCCGCATTGAAAGCAGCCGCAGGCGTATAAAAAGCTATAAAGGTCGTCTGAAAGGGAGTTTCAGACGACTTTCCATCTTTATGGCAACTGCAATTTTTCCCAATCAGCAAGGCAGCATGCGTCGGTATGCTGCCTTTTTCGACCAGAAAGATTACAATTAGCAGGTCGTCTGAAAATCCAAAGAAAGGACACATCATGCTCTTAGGTGTAAACATCGACCACATCGCCACCGTCCGCAACGCCCGCGGTACGACCTATCCCAGCCCTGTGGAAGCAGCATTGGTCGCGGAAACGCACGGTGCGGATTTGATTACCATGCACCTGCGCGAAGACCGCCGCCACATCAAAGATGCGGACGTGTTTGCCGTTAAAAATGCCATCCGAACGCGCCTGAACCTTGAAATGGCGTTGACTGAAGAAATGCTGGAAAACGCGCTTAAAGTCATGCCGCAAGACGTGTGCATCGTGCCTGAAAAACGTCAGGAAATCACGACCGAAGGCGGTTTGGACGTATTGGCGCAACAAGAAAAAATCGCCGAGTTTACCAAAATCCTGACCGACGCAGGCATCCGCGTTTCGCTCTTTATCGATGCCGACAACGAGCAAATCCAAGCCGCCCATGATGTCGGCGCGCCCGTTATCGAGCTGCACACCGGCGCATACGCCGATGCACACAGCCACGCCGAACAAATCAAGCAATTCGAGCGTCTGCAAAACGGCGCGCATTTTGCCAGCGATTTGGGCTTGGTCGTCAACGCCGGACACGGCCTGACCATACACAACGTTACCCCCATCGCCCAAATCCTCGCCATCCGCGAGCTGAACATCGGGCATTCGCTGATTGCCCAAGCCCTCTTCCTCGGCCTGCCCGAAGCCGTCCGCCAGATGAAGGAAACCATGTTCAGGGCAAGAATGCTGCCTTGATAGGCGACACCACCTTTTCAGACGACCTTCTCTCAACAAGGAGACCACCGCATGATTTACGGCATAGGCACAGACATCGTTTCCCTCAAACGCATCATCCGCCTGAGCAAAAAATTCGGACAGGCGTTTGCCGAGCGCATCCTTACGCCCGAAGAACTGCTCGAATTTCCGCAAGCGGGCAAGCCCGTCAACTACCTTGCCAAACGCTTCGCCGCCAAAGAAGCCTTCGCCAAAGCCGTCGGCACGGGCATACGCGGCGCGGTTTCCTTCCGCAACATCGGCATCGGGCATGACGCATTGGGCAAACCCGAATTCTTCTACGCCCCCGCCCTGTCCAAATGGCTGGAAGAACAAGGCATCAGCCGCGTCAGCCTCAGTATGAGCGACGAAGAAGACACCGTGTTGGCATTTGTCGTTGCCGAAAAATAAGACAATACCCATTGGCAGGTCGGATTCCCGAATCCGACCTTTCCGAATTTTCAGACGACCCTTCTCCCTATTCCCATGACCCAAGACACCCGCCCCCTTATCCGCGTCGTTGCCGGCATCCTGCTCAACCAAGACGGCGACTACCTGCTCAGTTCCCGTCCCGAAGGCAAGCCCTATGCCGGATATTGGGAATTTGCCGGTGGCAAAGTCGAAGCGGGCGAAACCGACTTCCAAGCCCTGCAACGCGAGTTTGAAGAAGAACTCGGCATCCGCATCCTCGCCGCCACACCTTGGCTGACCAAAATCCATTCCTACGAACACGCCCGCGTCTGCCTGAAATTCCTATGGGTAAACCCCGACCAATGGACGGGCGAACCCCAATCCCGCGAAGGACAGGCATGGTCGTGGCAAAAAGCGGGCGATTTCAACGTCGCCCCCATGCTGCCCGCCAACGGTCCGCTGCTGCGCGCCCTTTCCGTCCCACGCCGACTTCAAGGTCGTCTGAAAACCGGTTTGTACGGACAAAACAGCACCGGCGAATACCGCATCGCCCCCTACTCCCTTGCCGAGCCGCACCACGCCAACATCCTCATCTCAGAAACCGAACTGCGCAAACTCGGCAAGCTGCCCCAAGCCCAAAGCGTTTGGGTGTCGGTACACACCCGCGAACAATGGCAGCGCGTGCAAGATGCCGACGTCGTCGTTTGGCAAGTCAACGACGAAGCAAGCGCACGGCAAGTGCTTGAAATATTGGAACAAGGCGTATCCGTTCCACTGGTTGTCGCCGCGCCCGAAACACTGGTTTCAAACTACCGCGACCGCTGGCTCTCAGCAGGCGCACACGCCGTTCTGACCGACAATGACACCGAGGTCGTCTGAAATGGACAAAAACCGCAAACTCCTCCTCGCAGGCGTCCTCCTCATCCTCTTCGCCGCCGCCAAACTCCTGCTGCTGGACTGGTGGCAGAAACAACAGCCCCAAGCCCGCGCCGCCGAGTGCGACCTCATCAAAGGCTGCACCCTGCCCGACGGTTCGCACGTCCGCTCCACCCCCATCAGCACCCGTTCCGCCTTCGACATCACCGTCGAAAACGCCCCAGCCGAAACACAACAAGTCAGCATCAGCTTCAGCATGAAAGACATGGACATGGGCTTCAACCGCTACATGCTCAAACAGCAATCCCCGCGCACTTGGCAAGCGCACCAAATCCACCTGCCCGTCTGCGTCGAAGGCAGACGCGACTACATTGCCGACATCACCATAGGCGGCCAGACTTTTCAGACGACCTTTACCGCCCAGTAAGTGTGCTACGCGTATTCAAACAAGAAAACTTTTTTGGGAAGGATTCATTTTCTCTTGCTATCCTTTCCCTTTTATTTCACCAAAGGTCGTCTGAAAACCGTTTTCAGACGACCTTTCTCTATGCGTCGTCCCTCCATCAAAATATCCGCATCACAACAAGCCCGCTCTTCCTAATACACAGGTTTCCCCCACCCTTCCCAAAATCCGCCTACCATCAAGTTTGGCTAAAACAAATCAGCAAATTCCAATTCCAATCTCTAAAATTATGATTATATGATTAACGTTCTATTAATAAATGATATTCCTTGCAAATCATTATCAATTAATATTAGAATAATCGCTCTCAAATCAACGTAACCCATGAACAACCCGTCTAGAGGAAGAATTATGAAATCCCCCCATTCCCCCGCCTTCCGTTTCAGCATCATGGTGCTGGCACTGTCTTCAGGTTTTGCCCATGCAGACAACGTTCGCCCCGAAGCGACTGCCGAACTGAAAGAAGTTGTCGTTACCGGTACTGCCGTACCGACCCGCGTTACGCGCAATCAGCTTGACCGCGAAACTTCGACCGATTTGAAACAAGTCATGAAAGACCAAATCGGCATGGACGTCGGCGGCGGCAACGGCGTGGCGCAGTTTTACAGCATCCGCGGCGTCGGCGAAGACAAGATTAATCTGGAAGTGGACGGCACCAGCCAATCCACCAAAATCTTCCACCACCAAAGCCGCTTCCAGCTTGACCCCGCTTTGGTGAAAAGCATCAACGTCGAAAAAGGCACGGGCGCGGCGAGCGCGGGTTTGGGCGCGGTCGGCGGTACCATCCGCGTGACGACAGTTGACGCGAAAGACCTGCTGACCGACGGTAAACCTTTCGGTTTCAAACTCGGCGCAGGCTTGAGCAGCAATAAAGGCTCAACCGGAAACGCGGCGGTTTACGGCTATCAAAACAGCTTCGATGCCCTGTTTGCGGGCAACTTCTTCAACAACCACGACTACAAAGACGGCAACGGTAATGTCAACCGCGGCAGTCGTCTGAAACAGCACAGCTACCTCGCCAAACTCGGCTACGATTTCAACGACGACCACGGCATCCGCCTGACCTACCGTCAGGAATACCAAAAAGGCAACCGCACCGACAAAGCCGAGTTCCAAAACGTTGACAGCTACGTCGGCGTGGACGGTACTTATCAAAAAGAGCAATCCTACAATCTGGAATACCGCGGCCGCAACGTCGGCTTCCTCGACAAAATCGACGCCAACGTCTTCCAAATCAACACTGACGACACCAAGCCGCCTAAAGGCGCGCCTTCCCCGAAAGCCCAAGCTTCCGGCACGGCGCAAGGCGGCGTTCCCATCGGTCAGCTTGAGTTAAGCAAAATCAAAGCGACCGGCGCGAATCTCAACCTCGCCAGCTCTTTCGGCGACGGACACATGGTGAAATACGGCGTCAACTACCGCCACGAAACCTCCGAGCCGTCCGACAAAGGCGCATGGCTGAAGATTCTCGGTTTGTATGACCGCGACAAAGAGAAGAAAGCCGAATACGGCGTGTACGCGGAAGGCATCTGGAACCTGAACCCCGTTACCCTGACCACCGGTCTGCGTTACGACCATTTCAAATACAACGCCGCCAGCAAACAAAGCGCGTCGCACGGTCAGCTCAACCCCAGCATCGGCGCGATTTGGGACATCAACGACAACTTCTCCCTCTTGGCAAACCTCAATCAGGCAAGCCGCGCGCCCCGCCTGAACGAAGCCCTGCTGGCTAACGAACGCGCAGGCGCCGCCGCCGATTTGGACGGCAACCTCAAAGCCGAAACCGCCCGCCGTGCCGAACTCGGCTTCAAATGGCGCAACGACAACTTCAACGTCAGCGGCAGCGTGTTCCACCAACGCATCAAAGACCTCATCGTTTATCGTTGGGCAAAAATCAACAACAACACCGCCTCCATCACCGAACGCGGCAAGATTTACAACGGCGGCACGCTCAAAACCTATGGCTACGAACTTGACGCATCCTACCGCTGGGGCGGTCTGACCGCGCGCGCCGGCGTGTCCTACGTCAAACCCCGTCTGAACGGCGAAATGTACTACGGCGAAAGCCCGATTCAAGCGGAAGACCACGAAAGCTCGTTCACCTTCTGGAACACCGGTCGCCAATGGCTGACCGGCCTGTCTTATCAGTTTGAAAACCCCAAACTCGAAATCGGCTGGCGCGGCCGCTACGCCCAAAGCGTGAAATACACCGACGTCGCCCGCGGACAAGGCACGATACACGGCAAGAAAGCCGGTTACGGCGTACACGACATCTACGCCAACTGGCAGCCGCTGAAAAAAGACAACCTGAACGTCAACTTCGCCGTCAACAACATCGGCAACAAACAATACCGTTCGCACAGCCAACGCTTCCCCGACGGCAACGGACGCGTCCCCTTCTACGAGCGTGGCCGCGAGTTTGCCTTGGGCGTGAACTACCGCTTCTGATAAAAGTGTTGATAAAAAGTCGTCTGAAAACCGAGTTTCAAGGTTTTCAGACGACCTTTTTTAATGTATTAGGTTAAGGGTAGACATTTACCCCCTGCCGCCATTTTCACCCCATTACCCTTCCCTACATGGCACAATCAACCGCTCAACATTCTTAAACAACTTTTTGTCGTAAAAATCAAACACAAACCGCTGCCAAATCACCCATCTCCCTGCAAAACACAAATAACATTTTGTTTTTGTCATGATTGTATCTATGATATTGGATTTATGCCGTTTGATAAAAACGCACTATTTCAACCAAAAAAGGGGGACAATATGTCTGCAATCAACACCAAAATCAAAACCATCATCCTCACCGCCATCAGCGCGGCAATCCTTTCAGCCTGCGGCGGTGGCGGCGGCGGCGATACCGCCGCACTTTCCACCGGATCAACCAGCACAGGCGGCAACGGCAGCCCTGCTAAAAACGGCAGTCCAAACAATGCTACCCCCAGCGCAGCCAACAAAAATAATGGCAATACCGTAGCAGCAGCAACCCCTAGTCATAACCGCGCTGACAATCTCGCGGACTTGATTGATGAAGCACCTATTGAAGCAGTAAATGGCACTACACCACTGCACACCAGCTTTATCTCCTCCGCCACTGCACAACAAGGTAATCCAAATGCCCAGTTACGTCTTACCAGAACAGCAGACGGAAAAGAATATACAGGTGATTTCTACCTTACCGACAGCAAAGAAAACAATCAAAACGGTTTAATTAGCTCATTAGACTTCAAAAACAATGACGAAGTAAAATTGGACGGCGTAGTAATTGCCAACAAAAATGCCGCTCAAGTCAATTGGACCACACCATATTCTCTGATTATGAAAGTATTTTCAGGTGGTAATACGAAAAGTGACGGTGGTCCACAAAACGGTAAGATAGATGGTGACAGCAAAAACTTTATTAATGGTCGCGCCTCAATCGACGAGAAGATTACCGAACTGTACACTCAAATTGAAACAGCCAAAGAGACTTTGAAACAAGCTAAGGAGCAAGGCGATGTTGATGCTATCGCAAAAGCTCAGGCAAAGCTTGACGAATTGAACGATTTAGATGGTCGTCTTCGTGATATACGCCCTGTTATAGCTGCCGGAGCCAAAAACTTGGCAGATAAATTGGCATACTTTAGAAAAGGTAACTTGGTTGCTGGAGATGGCAAACATCTCGTTTTTGACAAACGCTTCGACGGTGTGTATATCATCCAATTTACTGATGGCACACAAATCGTCATGCACGACCCTGCCGCGGCAGGCTGGGCTTACCAAACCTTTGCATACTATTTTGATCCAAAAAACGACGTTGCATTCGGCTACCAAAGCCTGGGCGATGAAACCAAGTTCACCGACTTGCCTGAAAAAGGTACGGCAACTTACAACGGCTTGACTACTGCCTATGTTGTGAAAGGTGACCAAGGTCGTCAGCTGACTGCAGACGTTAAAGCTATTGTCGATTTCGGCTTGAAAGGCGTACGCTTTGAGACTTCCAATTCCCAATTCCATTCTCTTGATGACAACGGTCGCCGTGTAACTGTAAAAGGTACTGACTACGACATGAAAGGTACGGCAAAATGGGAAAACGGCAACCTCTTCCTAGGTTCGGTTGAAGCAGCCGCAGCAGGCTTGAAAGGTAATTTGAGCGGTAAATTCTACGGTGCAAAAGCTGCTGAAATCGGCGGTACTTACGGTCTGAAAAACCAAGACGGCAGCGAACACCTGATCGGTGGTTACGGCGCGAAACGTCAATAAACCATCCTTCAATCTGCCGAAAGGTCGTCTGAAAACTGGGTAACAGGTTTTCAGACGACCTTTTTTATCGTCATTTAGACAGAAATTTCCTGCTTCGTTATTTCTATGCAAGCGGGAATGATGGTTAACAACAGAGGTTATAACGAAGATTCAATATATTCCCCATGCATTCCGCAATCTCGTACTTTTCGAAATATATAGTGGATTAAATTTAAATCAGGACAAGGCGACGAAGCCGCAGACAGTACAGATAGTACGGCAAGGCGAGGCAACGCCGTACTGGTTTAAAGTTAATCCACTATAAAATAGCAAAAGACACCGATAATTAAGCATCCTTATCATGGTCAAAGGTCGTCTGAAAACCTGTTTCTCGGTTTTCAGACGACCTTTTTTAAAGCGGATTATTCTTCGCTTTGCGCTTCTTCTTTTTCAGCGGCAACTTCAACGGCAACGGATTCGTCGCTCAAAGTGCCTTTGGTGGACGGGGTTTGTCCTGCCATACGCGGGTCGTATTCTGCCGCCATGCGCAGGGCGCGGCCGAAGGCTTTGAATACGGTTTCGGCTTGGTGGTGGGCGTTGCTGCCGCTGAGATTGTCGATGTGCAGGGTCATCATGCTGTGGTTGACGACGCCGTGGAAGAATTCTTCAAACAGGTCAACGTCAAAACGTCCGATGAGGGCGCGGGTGAAGTCGATGTTGTAGACGAGTCCTGGTCGGCCGGAGAGATCGATGACAACGCGGCTCAAGGCTTCGTCTAGCGGAACGTAGGCATGGCCGTAGCGGCGGATGCCGGCTTTGTTGCCCAAGGCTTGTTTCAGGGCTTGTCCGAGTACGATGCCGATGTCTTCTACGGTGTGGTGGTCGTCGATGTGCAAATCGCCTTTGCAGGTGATGTCGAGGTCGATCATGCCGTGGCGGGCGACTTGGGCAAGCATATGCTCAAGGAAGGGGACGCCGGTGTCGAGGCGGTATTGTCCGGTGCCGTCGAGGTTGAGGCTGAGGGTAATTTGGGTTTCGCTGGTGTTGCGGGTGATGCTGACTGCGCGGCCTTCTGCGGGCATATGGAATGCCGGTGCGGCGGCTGCGGCAGCTTGGGCAGCACGCTCTTGGCGGGCGGCTTCGGCGGCTGCGGCTTTTTCTTTGTCTTTACTGTGGTCGCGGTTTAACCAGCCTTTGCGTTTGTGCATGCCGGCTTCGAGTTTGGCGGCAAGGCTTGGGCGGATGCCACGCGCTTTTTCGTCTTCTGCCTGCTCTTCAAGGCGGCGTTTCAGTTGGGACAGGGATGCCGCGTTGTCGTAACCGCATTTGCGGGCAAGTTTGGTCAGCGAGCCTGCTTCTTCGACAAGCTGCAGGAAATTGGCAAGGTGGAGTTGAGTGATGGTCATAGGTTTACTCTCTGTGAGGTTTTAAAAAATCAGGCATAAAGCTTGCGGATAATGTCCAGTACGGCATCGTTTTGCTCGGGACTGCCGATGGTAATGCGGACGCATTGCGCCAAAAGCGGATGCGTGCCGTGGAGTTTCTTAATCAGGATGCGGTTTTCTTTAAGCGTGTTAAACAATGCGTCTGCATCGGGAACGTGCACGGTAATGAAATTCGCTTCGCTGGGGAAGGCTTTCAGACGACCTATGGCGGACAATTCGCTGAAAACGCGTTCGCGCTCGGCTTTTAAAATATCTATGGTCGTCTGAATCGCGTCGTGGTGTTGCAGGGCGAATTTGGCGGTCGCCAAGCTTAATTGGTTCATATTGTAGGGCGGCAGGATTTTCGCCAGCTCGCCCATTACGGCGGGGCTTCCTGCCGCATAGCCGATGCGCAGTCCGGCAAAACCGATTTTGCTGATGGTGCGCATCACGACCAGATTTTCGACGCTGCCCGCCTGCGGCAGAAAACTGTCGCGGCTGAATGCGCCGTATGCTTCATCGACAACCACGATACCCTGCGCCGCGCGGATAATGGCTTCCACTTCTCCGCGGCGGAAACATACGCCTGTCGGATTGTTCGGATAGGCGATGAAAATCAACGCGGGCTGATGTTTTTCAATGGCGGATAAAACGGCGGGTAAATCAAGCGTGAAATCTTCATTGAGCGGCACGCCGACATAATTCATACCGTACAGCTCGGCATTGTGCCGATACATCACGAAACTCGGCTCAACCGCGAGCATGGTCGCGTCTGATTGGGCTACAAGCAGGGTCAAAAATTGGATTAACTCGTCCGAGCCGTTTCCTAAAGCGATGGCGGCAGCTTCAGGAATATCGAAGGCTTTTCTTAAAGTTTCCTGAAGCCCGCTGGCGGCGGGATTGGGGTAAAGCTGAATCGGCGCTTGGGCAATCAGCCGCAGCCATTCGTTTGACAGCTCGGGAAAACGGGCAAACGGATGATACGGACTTTCCATTGCATCCAGCTTGATGAAGCCTTCGGGCAAGTCGGCAATTCGGTAGGCGGACATGGCTTTGATGTCGTCGCGGATGAAATTAGCTGTATCTTTCATGATTTTCCTCCAGATTTTACAAAATAACCAACGATTCTTCCGCAATATAACACAGCTTTTTAAATAATCACCGAAGAAATCAATAAATAATCTACACCAACCGATAAAAAGATATATTCCTTATTTATTTTTATTCAAAATCAGCTTAACCATATATTTTTAATAGATTTTAATTTTTAATATTATATCCCAAAAAATACCTGATATATATATTTTAAATTAAAAAATATTGTATTTTAGAGATCTATTTAACGTTTTATGCAATATTAAATGCAGCAATCCTTACTCTCTCATTTATTTAGCTTATCTTTTAAATGGGTAAAGATTCTGTTTATTTATATGAACTCAAGGAATGTCGGCTGATGCAATAAATAGCATTTATTCCAGAAGACAATGACTCCAAGACAGTAATTTTCAAGACATTGATGCACCTGATTTGTTTTTTACCGTAACGATACTTTGTTTTATAATTATGCTTTATGTATTTTTCAGAAGTCTCAACAATATGAATTGGAAAAAAACGGTAGCGGCATGGTATTTGTGCTTAATGCCGTTCTCTGCCTATGCCTTGAATCTCGGCAATATCCCGCCGGACGAAATCTCCGTTTACGTTCAAGAATTGGATAGCGGCAAAGTTATCGAATCACACAGAGCAGATGCCTCGGTCAATCCGGCATCGACGATGAAGCTGGTAACAGCATTTTCCGCCTTTGAAGCTTTGGGGAAGGATTACCGCTGGACAACGGAATTTAAAACCAACGGACATATCGAAAGAGATTCGTTGGAAGGCGATATTTATTGGGTGGGCAGCGGCGATCCCGTGTTCGACCAAGGCGGGCTGAAGGATGCCCTGCAACAACTGCAAAACAAAGGCATCAGGCATATTAAAGGCAGCCTGGTACTCGACCGCCATCTCTGGGGTACCGTCGGCAACCCGCCGGATTTCGAATCCGACGCAGGTTCGCCGTTTATGACCGCTCCCGACCCGAATATGCTGGCTTACAAGGTTGTCTGGCTCAGGCCGGAGTCAGATGGAGCAGGCGGCATTATCGTCGAGACCTCGCCTCCCCTATCCGATATTCCTATTGAAAACAAAACCGTACTGTCAAACTCCGGGAAATGCGGTGCATTGCAAAATCATATGCGTGCCAGCTATTCCGGTGGAAAGCTACATATCGGCGGTAAGGTTCCGGAGAGTTGTTTAGGCGGGGAAATGCATATCAACATGCTCTCCTCCATAGAATTTGCACACAAAAGCTTTGTTAATCAATGGCGCGCACTCGGCGGTACGATTTCAGACGACCTCAAAACCGCTCCTGCACCGAGTAACGCAAAAATCTTGGCAGTTTCACGCTCCAAACCGTTGTCAGACATACTGACCGACATGAACAAACATTCCAACAACCTGATTGCACGGTCCGTATTCTTAAAACTTGGCGGCAACGGCGACAGCGAAACCGCACGCAGAAAAGCAGCGGAAGCGGTTTCCCTGGAATTGGCAACTGCAGGGATTGATACGGAAAACCTGGTTTTGGAAAACGGTTCGGGCTTATCGAGAAGCGAGCGCGTTACCGCGCACATGATGGGACAAATGCTGGAAAAAGCTTATTTCAGCCCGTTTAAACAGGAATTTATCGACACGCTGCCAATTGCCGGACAGGACGGGACATTGAAAAAACGCCTGAAGCAACCCGGCAGCCGACTGCGTCTGAAAACCGGCACGCTCAAAAACGTGCGGGCGCTGGCAGGCTACTGGCTTGGCGACAAGCCGATGATTGTCGTCGTAATCATCAACAGCCCCAAAGCCTCTGCCTACCTTCACGATTTGGATGCGCTGGTTTCCCAAATAGTCTTACCCGGAGGAAACGACTGGATAGACGCAAAACTAACCTGCAAAGAGCGGATGGCAGTTTAAATCCGGCCAGAAATAGTCCGACCTTGATTGTGCGTCATTAAAAAGGTCGTCTGAAAACTTTCAGACGACCTTTTATATTTTCAACACCTGCAAATCAACCATCTATCACTCAACAAACCTGTATCCGCGCTCATCAACCTCCAATATAGAAGCATAGTCGCTACGCCAATCTCCCAGCACAATACGCGTATATGCGTTCTCTTCGTGGATATGTTCGCGGTGCGTATGTCCGTGAATCAGCAATCTGACGCCGTAATTATGGACGGTATCTGAGGTGAACTTGGGATTGACATCCATAATTTCAGCAGCTTTATATTGCTTGTCGTGCTTACTGGTATGGCGGATTTTTCGCGCAATGTTCAGACGCAGCTTGAGCGGCAACATGAGGAACAACCGTTGCAACCATTTTTGATGAACTGTTTTCCTGAATTTCTGATAACGCACATCATCGGTACACAAAGTATCGCCGTGGCAAATCAAAGTCGGCGTACCGTATAAATCGACGACTGAATATTCCGGCAGCAGTACCATGCCCGCTTGCCTTGCGAACTCCTCGCCTATCAGAAAATCACGGTTTCCGTGAACAAAAAAACATTCCACCCCGCCCTCTGCAACGTTACGGACGGCACGGGAAACGGTATCCGTCAATTCGGAATGTTCGTCGTCCCCTATCCAAAAATCAAATAGGTCGCCCAAAATATAAACCGCCCTCGCAGACGGTGCTTTTTCATGCATGAAACGCAAAAACAGCTCGGTCAACTCAGGACGGGTTTCACTCAGGTGTAAATCGGCAATAAAATAAGTCGGCATAACGGCTGCAATATATGAAATCTCAGGCCATTATAGGTTTTCAGACGACCTTTGTATATTTAAAGGTCGTCTGAAAACATTTCAGATCAGATCAATGAAGGTGATTCTTCCCGCCCCGAAAAATAATTTTCTGATAAGTCTCCTGATTGTGGACATCGCTGACAGGAACAACATAAAAAAATTCATTGCTGCGGACAAATCGGTTAACCAGATCCGCATGGATAGAAGTAATATCGTGATACAGCAGGCTCAAACCCTTGCGTAATACATATTTCCAATCCATGTAATTGCGTGCATTCGGACGAATATCGTTCATCGCATCCAATGCCAACAATTTATGGTTTTGCGTTTTTTTATCAACGGGATGGGAATAAATTGAATGGAAATACAACATATCGCTACTGTCTTCTTCGCTAAAAAACGGCGGCAGACTCAACGCAGCACCGACATTCCCCAAAGGATAATCGTCGGTCAAATAGTGAACCGTATATAAAAACAGCGAACCGTTGGTGTAATTCAACTTTCTCAATGCCTCGACAGCGGCGATGGTAGTACATTGATGATCGGTATGAACATCAATATTCGGCGAAGGCGTAACAATAACATCTGGGCGGAATGATTCGATGACGTAAGCTATATTGTCCACCAAATCATGCCAATTCGAACCACCGTGCAAACCCTCTGATATGGCAGATTTATTGGCTCGCCGGAAAATACCCACATCTGCCGTTTCCAGCTTCGCAGAAGGAATTTCACGTTCAGGGTGGTTGTATAAAGTTTTCAGCGTTGTATCAAAAAAACCGAGCTGCAAAATGTTTTCAGACGATACCCCTGCCAAAAGCGGAACGGTCAGACTGTTCCAGACCCGCATCCGCCCCTTTTCCAAATATTGCTCCTTAGTTTCCGTTGGGCATTGTTTGCAGAAAAGGTTTTCATAATGGAAACGCCCCGCTTCGCTTGCCGTTACCGTTACCACCATCGCATTTGCAGCATATTTTTCATACAGTCCGTAAGCTGCCAACTCCGCATCGTCAGCGTGCGGCGCAAGCACTAAAATTTTTTTATCATCTAGAGACATACGCGGATAAACAGTCAGTCTGACTTCCTGATTTTTCAACGATACCCTTCTGCCCCGTAAAAAAATTTCCCGACTTTCAGCATCGAACATATCGCTGAAGTTCAAATATCTCACCCCCCTACCGCCGAATTCGATGTAATGCTTCCAAATACCTTTGCGGGTTTCAATCTTAATATAGGGCAACAACCATTTGCCCAACAAAGAAGTTTCAACACTGACCGCAGCCAAGACCGTATCATTAATATCCACTTCTTGAGGTAGTTTTATAACTCCACCCTCCAATCGCGCTACAAAATGCTGGGGCAAACAGTCATAGCGATAATCCTGCGTAACGTTATAGGCAAAGCGTTTAATATGCATCCTCATGATAATCATCAAGAAGCACATTATCCCAAGAACCAACACCGCAAGTATTGTAAATAACAACATTATTCACCTCTAAAATTATTTTTCATAATATTACATTCCAACTTCATCCCTTTGGATTTATTACTTAACAGTTCATAATAAACAAATAACATATAAACTCAAAAACAAACGCGATATGGCGAAATTTTCTTATATTTTACGAAGTTATACAAGCATTAAAAATAAAAATGACAAAAGGATTAATAAACATGACATTGAATTTGTTAAAAAATATTAACCTAAATAAATATTACATGATATAAAACGTCTTATTTATATAAGCCCCTCCTGCAAATAGCGCATAATCATAAGAATAATAACAATCCTAGATTCAATATCAGATAACCTTTTTTACCACGATACCCTACCCCTTTTCCCCTTCTTACAAAAATCAGGAACGGCTTTAAAACACATAAAAAAATCAGGTAGATAAAATCCCTAAAGCATGAGCCACACAACAAATCCGAATTATAGTCAATTAAAATCAAAATAGGACAGTAACGCATCGTCAAATCGGGCGTAATCAGACAAAACGGTTCGCAGATA